>JAICGP010000110.1 GCA_025923055.1 Thermoleophilia bacterium | reverse complement strand
GGCGCCGGGCGCGTCGGACGCGACTTGAACTCGGGATGGAACTGGCTCGCGACGAACCACGGATGGCCGGGCAGCTCGATCACCTCGACGAGCCGGCCGGACTGGAAGGTGCCCGAGACGACGAGGCCCGCGTCGACGAGGGCCTGGCGGTAGTGGTTGTTGACCTCGTAGCGGTGGCGGTGCCGCTCGTGGACGACGGTCTCGCCGTAGGCCGCGTGCGCCCGCGTGCCCTCGACGAGCTCGACTGCGTCGGCGCCGAGGCGCATCGTGCCGCCGAGGTCCTCGATCTCCTTCTGCTCGGGCAGGAGGTCGATGACCGGGAAGGGCGTCTCCGGGTCCATCTCCGTCGAGTTGGCGCCCTCGAGGCCGACGACGTGCCGGGCGTACTCGGAGACCGCGACCTGCATCCCCAGGCAGATGCCGAGGTACGGGACGTCCCGCTCGCGGGCGACGCGACAGGCGGTGATCTTGCCCTCCCAGCCGCGCGAGCCGAAGCCTCCGGGGACGAGCACGCCGTCGACGCCCTCCAGCTCGGCGGCCGCCTCCTCGAGGCTCATCCCCTCGGCGTCGAACCAGCGCACGCTCACGTCGACCCCGTGGTGGATGCCCGCGTGCTTGAGCGCCTCGTGGACTGAGAGGTACGCGTCCTGGAGCTTGACGTACTTCCCGACGAGGGCGATCACGACCTGCCCGTCGCGCTCGGAGATCCTTCGCGCCAGCTCGTCCCATTCGCCGAGGTCCGGCTCGACCTCGGGCAGGCCGAGCTTGCGGCAGACGAGGGCGTCGAGCCCTTCAGCGCGGAGGGCCTGCGGGACGAGGTAGACGTCGCTCACGTCCTCGTTCGCGATCACCGCCTCCGCGTCCACGTCCGCGAAGAGGGCGATCTTCTCGCGGATGTCGCGGGACAGCGGGTCGGCCGAGCGGCAGATGACGACGTCGGGGTGGATACCGATGCGACGGAGCTCGTTGACGGAGTGCTGCGTCGGCTTCGTCTTCAGCTCGCCGGCCGTCTCGATGAAGGGCACGAAGGTGACGTGCAGGTAGAGGACGTTCTCCGGCCCCACCTCGCGCCGGAACTGGCGGATCGCCTCGAGGAACGGCAGCGACTCGATGTCGCCGACGGTGCCGCCTATCTCGGAGATGACCACGTCGGTGTCCGAGACGCTGGCCACCCGCCGGATCCGCTCCTTGATCTCGTTCGTGACGTGCGGGATGACCTGCACCGTGGAGCCGAGGTACTCGCCCTTGCGCTCCTTGCGGATGACCGCGTACCAGATCGAGCCCGACGTGTGGTTGGCGTAGCGGGAGAAGTTCTCGTCGATGAAGCGCTCGTAGTGGCCGATGTCGAGATCCGTCTCGGCCCCGTCCTCGGTGACGAAGACCTCCCCGTGCTGGAAGGGGCTCATCGTGCCCGGGTCGACGTTCAGGTAGGGGTCGAACTTCTGCACCTGGACGCGCAGGCCGCGCGCCTTCAGGAGGCGCCCGAGCGAGGCGGCGCTGATCCCCTTGCCGAGCGAGGAGACGACGCCGCCCGTCACGAAGACGTACTTCGTGGCGCGCTCCCTCACGGCAGCCGTCCCAGCCGGTCGAGCGCGCGCAGCCCCCGGGTCCGCTCGATCAGGCGGCCGAGCGACGTGCGTTCGCCGAGGGCGGTGAGGCCGGCAAGGGCGCCGATCGCGGCCCAGCGGCCCGGTCCGTGGAGGCGTTCCACGGACTTCAACCCTAGCATGGCTCCGAGCGCATTCGATCCCGCGTCCCCCAGCATCGCCCTCTCCCGGAGATCGTAGGGAAGGAGCAGGACGGCGAGCCCGAGGGGCGCGCGCAGCGGCAGCGCGGCCAGCACGTAGGCCTTCAGGCAGCGGCCCGGCCGCGTGTCGAGCTGGTTGAGCGCGTTCGCGGCGAGGGCGAAGAGCAGCGCTCCGCTGACGCTGCGCGTCCGGAGCAGCCCCACGAGCGGGACGCCTACGAGCTTCGCGACGCCGGTCGTGCGGCGGGCGCGGAGGTGCTCGCGGAAGCCGCGCGCCTCGCCGCCGTAGGCGTCGTCGAGGAAGCCGAGCAGCATGACGAGCGTGATGCCCGGATCTCCCTGGCCCGCCGCCGTCCAGCCGACGAGCGGCAGCCGGAGCCCCCGGTGGTTGAGGGCGAGAGGGCCTGCGGCGAGCAGCGCGTCGAGGAGCTGCCGGCCGCGGTGAGCGAAGCCGGCGACGTCGCGGCCGGTGGCCCGGTGGTCGAGGTCGAGCTCGAGCTCCTCGAAGCGGAGCCCGGCGCGAAGCGCGTCGATCGTCATGCGAACCTCGCAGCCGAAGCCCGGCGCGAGGGGGAAGCACGCGGCCCGGGCGCGGGGGCCGACGAGCCGCTGGCCCGAGAGCGGCTCCCGCGGCGCGACGCCGGTCCGCAGCCGGACGAGCTCGCGGGCCAGGCGCTTCGCGATCCCGAAGCCGCCGCCCGACCGCCGCCGGAAGCTCGCCACCGCCAGGTCGGCGCCGCTCGCGAGCAGCGGCCGCAGCGAGCCGCGCAGGTCGGCGTCGCACAGGAGGAGCGGGCCGGGCGGAGCGGCGCGCTCTCCCGCGGAGAGCGCCTCGCCCTTTCCGAGCCGCTCGAGGCGGAGGACGGCGGCGCCCGCGGCCTCGGCGCGCTCGGCGGTGCGATCGCCCGAGCAGCCGTCGAGCACGATCACCTCCGCCTCGGGAAAGTCCTGCCGCAGCGCTGCGACCGTGGCTCCGATCCGGTCCTCTTCGTTTCGGGCCGCGACGAGGATCGTGAGGCCGTCGGGCCCGTTACTCACTCTCGACCGTGAGCGGCTCGATCGGGGGGACGACCGCGTCCGCGTCCTCGGAGAGGCCGTAGTGGCCGGGCTCGGCGCCGGCGAGAAGCAGAGCCAGCGCCAGCCGGCCCGGCTGTGTGTCGATGTCGTCGACGGCGGAGACGCCGTGGTCGAGGTAGAACTCGACGGCCCCGGAGGGATCGTCGCTGGCGGCGACGCCGACGACGGGTGCTCCGGTCCCGTCGACGCCGCGCACGAGGCCTTCCATGAGCGAGGTCGTCGCCCGGTCGGGATCCTCCTCTCCCGGCTCCTCGGGAAGCCAGGTGGCGACGACGACTGCCGAGTCGACGGGGAGCGAGCTCGTTCCCGACCGTTCCTCGACCAGCCTGGTCGAGAGGGCGCCCCAGAGCGGCGTGTCGCCGCCGTCGACCAGCTCCCGGCCGAGCTCGCGGCCGAGGTCCGAGAAGTCGGCGCCGTCGCCGGCGTAGGTCGCCAGGAGCTCGTCGCCCTCGAGGGCCGCCTGCAGCTCCTCCGCGTCGATCGGGACGTCGAGCGCGACGACGCGCGACGGCGCCCCGGCGTCGGCATCGGCGAGCGCTCCCTCGACCTCGGCGCGGAGCGCTCCGTCCGCCGGCCCCAGGAAGAGGACGGCGACGTTCTCGCCCTCGAGCCGGTTGTCCATCAGCGTCGGGTACGCCCGCGTGATCAGCTCCTCGGAGGCCTCGCCGCGGCGGGCGGCGGCGTCGGCGGCGGCGCGAGCCGAGTCGAGGTCCTGCTGCAGGCGCTGGTTCTCGCCGCGGAGGAGCTCCTCCTCGAGGCCCTCTCCCGCGTCGGTCACCCGGCCCGAGATCGCCACGCCGAGGAGGATCCCCACGGCCAGGGCGACGAAGACGGCCGCGAGCGAGGCGACGTGGTAGCGGAGGCCGAACACCGAGCCAGCGTAGATGCTGGGCGGTCAGAGCGCCGCGGCTGTCTGGCAGAGGTCCTGGAGCCGCGTCAGGGCGCGCTCGGGTAGGCCGCGGGCGCCCTCGGCGACGAGGCGCAGCCACGGGCCGGAGACGAACGTCGTCGCGCGCGTCCGTCCCGTGCCGGCGTTGTCGAGGAGGACGCCGGCGTCGAGCTGCTGCCTGACGTCGTGCCAGCGCAGCTCGTAGCCCTCGACGACGCGCGTGATCACGATCACGCCCTCGCCCTCGGGGCGCCGGAGGAAGCCCGGCGCCTTGCTGCGGACGACGCCCCAGCGCGCGTTCTCGGCGAGGCCGCGCCGGTCCGGCTCGACGCCCGTGTACGCGGGCCACCAGTCGGGGAGGTGGAACGGCTCGGAGACGAGCGCCCACGCGTCGGGGCGCGGCGACAGGAGCTCGCCCGTCGCCTCGAGGAAGCTCATTCCAGCCCGACGAGGGAGCGCAGGCGCGCGCCGATGAGGGAGGCGAGGCGCCGCAACTCCGGGGAGGCGATCAGGACGGCTGCCACGGTGGCGACCGCCCCGAAGGCGAACGCCAGCACCACCGCAAAGCCGACGCGCGGCCGGAAGAGACGCGAGACGCCGCGGGCGTCGACGAGCTTCTCGCCCACGCGCAGACGCGTCAGGAAGGTCGACGACATGCCGGCGCGGTTGCGCTCCAGGAACTCGATCAGGTTGAACCGCGGCCCGACGGCGACGATCAGCTCGGCACCCTTCTCGTAGGCGAGGAGCATGGCCACGTCCTCGGAGAGGCCGAGGGACGCGATGACGGTCGACGGGAGCCCCAGGCGGTCGAGCCGATCACGGCCTGGCGCGCGCCCGTCCGGGTAGGCGTGCACGACGAGCTCGGCGCCCGACCGCAACGCCTCGTCCGAGACGGAGTCCATGTCGCCGACGATCACGTCGGGCCGGTAGCCGGCCGCGAGGAGCGCGTCGGCGCCGCCGTCCACTCCGACGAGCACGGGCTTGAAGTCGGCGACGTACGGGCCGACGATCCGGAGGTCGCGCTTCGTCTCGGGGCTGCGGGCGACCACGAGCGCGTGCCGGTCGCGAAAGCGCGTCTTGAGCTGCGGCGTGTGCACGTCCTCGGAGAGCAGGGCCGTCTCCTCGCGCAGGTGGTGGAGCGTGTTCTCGGCGAACGCCTCGAGCGCCTCGCTGACGCGGCTGCGCTGCTCGTCGAGGTCGCGGGCGAGCTCGTCCGCCGCCCGCGCCCGGCCGACCACGAGGCGGGAGCCGTTGCGGAAGAGCGTCGAGCCGCGCACGACCAGGTGCTCTCCGTCGCGGACCTCCTCGAAGAGGTCGGCGCCCGGGGCGTCGATGAGGCAGACGCCGCCTCGGACGAGGGCGAGCGGGCCGGCGTTCGGGTACGAGCCGGTCGAGGACGCCGATACGTTGACGACGACGCGGACGCCGCTCTCGAGCAGCTCCTCGGCCGAGATGCGGTCGAGGTCGGGATGGTCGATGATGGCGATGTCGTCGGGGCCGAGCCGCTTCACCAGGCGTTTGGTGCGCCTGTCGAGCCTCGCGGTGCCGGTGTACTCGACGAACGTGGCCATCAGGGCCGCACGGTGGAGAGGAACTCGGCTCCGCCCAGCATACGTTCGAGCTCGTCCTTCCGCTCCCGTTCCGAGAGCCGCTCGATGCGCGTGTGGGTCGGGTCGCCCGGCACCTTCTCGACGCGGAAGTGAGCGCCCGCCGCGCTCGCGATCTGCGGCAGGTGCGTGATCGTCAGGATCTGCGCGCTTTCGGCCAGGCGGGCGAGCGCCTCGGCGACGGCATGCGCGGTGCGCCCGCCGATACCCGCGTCGATCTCGTCGAAGACGACCGTCGGCTCGCCGCCCGCGGCGTGGGCGACGGCACGCAGCGCGAGGGCGAGGCGCGAGAGCTCCCCGCCCGAGGCGGTCTCGGCAGCCGCCGCGAACGGGAGGCCCGGGTTCGGGCGGACGAGGAAGACGGCGGCATCCGTCCCGGTCGGCCCGGCCTCGCGCGCGGAGAGCTCCACGCGGAACTCGCCGTCTCCCATCCCGAGGCTCTGCAGCTCGCCGGCGACCGCCTCGGCGAAGGGCGCCGCGGCTTGGGAGCGGGCCGCCGAGAGCGTGGCGCAAAGCTGGGCCACGTCGCGCTCGGCGGCCGTGACCGCCCGCTCCGCCGCCTCTGAGGGATCGACCCCCGCGGCGACCTGCTCGAGCTCCGTCCGCGCCGCGGCGGCCCGGGCGAGCAGGTCGTCCGTCGTGGCGGCCCCGAAGCGCCTGCGCGCCTCCGCAATGCGGTCGAGCTCCCCCTCGAGCGCCTCGAGGCGGCCGGGCTCGGCCTCCAGCGAAGCGAGGAACGCCCGCAGCGTCGACGCTCCCTCGCGGGCGCGGATCCCGGCTTCGTCCAGCTCGCCCGCCACCTCCTGCAGCTCGGGTGCGAGACCGGCGACTCCCTCCAGCTCGCGGACGGCCACGGCGAGACGCTCGGCCGCTCCGGCGACGTCCGGCTCCTCCGGTGCCAGCGCCTCCGCGGCCGTCGCCGCGGCCCCGGCCAGCTCACCGACGTGACGGAGCCGCTCCCGCTCGGCAAGGAGGCGCTCCTCGGCGCCCGGCTCCATGCCCTCGGTGCGCTCCACGAGCTCTTCGAGCTCCCGGAGGCGCTCGGCCCGGCCGGCGGCCGCAGCCGCCAGCTCGTCGCGGCGGCGCCTGGCTACGAGGAGCTCCCGCCAGGTGCGCGCCAAAGCCGCGCGGCGGCCGAGCTGCTCCTCGCCCACGAAGGCGTCGAGCACGTCGAGCTGGTGGGAGGGCCGGGCGAGCCGCCGCTGCTCGAACTGGCCCGACATGGCCAGCAGGCGCTCCACGAGCGCGGCCACCTCCTCGCGCGGCACGGCGCGGCCCCAGGCGTAAGCCCGTGTGCGCCCGTCCGCGAAGACGCGGCGCGCCGCTACGAGCCCCTCCTCGCCGGGCGGGCGCAGCTCGGCGATCGCCTCGAGGCCGGGTTCGTCGAGGACGCCCTCGGGGAGGTCGAGCTCTGCCTCGACGTAAGCCTCGTCCGCGCCCGGCCCCAGGTAGCTCGCGTCCCCGGGAGCGCCGAGCAGGAGCCCGATCGCCTGGGCCAGGATCGTCTTGCCGGCACCCGTCTCACCCGTGACGGCGTTCAGGCCGGGCCCGAACGCGAGGTCGGCCTCGCGGATGAGGACGAAGCTCTCGATGCGCAGTCGCCTGAGCATCGCGCCTTACGGAAAGACCTGGTGGTAGCGGGAGAAGAAGGTCACCTCGGGCAGCACGGCGAGCCGCGAGCTCGTGTCCCCGACCGCGACGGAGATCTCGCCGTCGCGCTCGAGCTCCGTGACCGCGGTGCCGTCCACGAGAACCGTCACTGGGAGGTCGTGCGAGCGGTTCGTGATCCGCAGGTCGAGCCCGCGCGGGACGACGAGCGGCCGCTGGCGGATGGAGTGAGGTGCGACGAACGTGGTCGCCATCGCGTCGAGGCCCCACATCATCACCGGGCCGCCGTTGGAGAGGTTGTACGCGGTCGAGCCTGACGGCGTGCAGCAGATCATGCCGTCGCACGGCTGGTCGCCCAGACGCTCGCCGCCGATCTCCCAGCCGAGGTCGACCATGCGGCCGGGGCGCGAGCTCGTGACGACGACGTCGTTCACCGCGGGCCGCTCCTCCGTGTCCAGCCGGGCCGTCAGCGTCGAGAGCTCGACGACGCGGAAGTCGCCGGCGAACGCCCGCTCCAGCGCCGTGTCGAGCTCGTCCTCCTCGGCGGTGGTGAGGAAGCCCACGCGGCCGAAGTTGACACCGAAGACGGGCGTCCCCGTGCCGAAGGCGGCCCGCAGGGCGCGCAGCATCGTCCCGTCGCCCCCGAGCACGAGCAGGAGGTCGAGCCCGCCGTCCTCGACGGGCGCCACCTCGACGCCGGCCGCGGCGGCAGCCTCCTCCAGCCTCGCGCGCGCTGCGGCCACCACGTCCGGCCGGCCGTACGTCTCCATGACGCCGATCCTGCGGACGGGCGCCACGCTAGCGCTCCTCGGCGAGGTGGAGGAGGAACTCGACGTTGCCCTTCGGGCCGCGGAGCGGCGACTCGACGACGCCGAGGACGCGCGCGCCCCAGGCGGGAGCGAGCGCCGCCACGTCGTCCAACACGCGCCGCCGCACCTCGGGGTCGCGCACGACGCCGCCCTTCCCGACCTGCTCGGGGCCGGCCTCGAACTGCGGCTTCACGAGCACGACGGCGCGCCAGCCGGGCGCCGCGCAGGCGAGCGCGGGCGGCAGCGCCTTCGCGAGGCCGATGAAGGAGACGTCGCAGGTGACGAACGTCGGCCGGAAGGGCAGGTCGTCGCACTCGAGGTCCCGGACGTTCACGCGCTCCAGCACGGTCACGCGCCCATCCGCCCGCAGGCGCGGATGGAGCTGCCCGTAGCCGACGTCGAGCGCGCAGACACGGGCCGCGCCCGCCTGGAGGAGGCAGTCGGTGAAGCCGCCGGTCGACGCGCCGACGTCGAGGCAGTCCTCGCCGGCGACGTCGATCTCCAGCTCGGCGAGCGCGTGCGCGAGCTTCTCGCCGCCCCGGGAGACGTAGCGGGGTCCGTCGTCGAGCACGAGCTCGGCGTCCTCCGCGACCTGGTCGCCTGCCTTCGTGAAGCCCCTCACCCGCCCGGCGAGGACGAGCGCCTGCGCCTGCGAGCGCGTCTCCGCGAGCCCCCGCTCCACGAGCAGCACGTCGAGCCGCTTCCTAGAACCCATTTCGGACTGACGCCTCGCCCAGGTCTTCATGTCGAAAGGGGTTCGAATCCACCGCTCTGCGCATGGGCGAGAGGCTAGCTGGTCGCCCGCCCGGCGAACTGTCACGAAAGAGCGCTCCCGTCATTCGGGAACCAGCTCGATCCGGAGCGTCAGCCAGGGCGCGTCGGCGAGCCCCTGCCGGAGCTCGTCGTCGCCCGCGAACGGACCGCGCAGGAGGCGCCCGTCGCAGGTCACCTCGAAGGAGTCGCCGCGGAAGGGCCACGGCGAGACGGTGACCCGGGCGGGGTCGCCGTCGGCCGGGGCGAGGGTGCGGCCGCCCGCGCGACGCTCCTCGGTGACGCCGTGCAGGAGCGCAAGCGAGAGGCCGTCCCAGGCGAAGACGAGCGCGCGGTTCGCGGCGACCGCCTCCCCGGTCGCGTGGGGCGCATACCACGGGTCGGCCCGGAGGCTCTCGAGCAGGCGCGCCTGGAAGGCCCCCTCGTGCTCGAGGTAG
>JAICGP010000109.1 GCA_025923055.1 Thermoleophilia bacterium | reverse complement strand
TCGTGATCGATCGTCACGACCGCCTCGCTCCCCTTCCTCTCCTCCGACGTCCCCACTCCCGTCTCCCTCAACGTAGTCGGGACCCGCGGGTTGTCAACGGATCCCCGCTCCGAAACTCCCTCGTTTGCGCCGCGACTCTTGCATGGCTTCCGGACGACCGCCATGGGCCGCTGGGCCCATCTTCCGATTCGCCCGGTCCTACCCCGTTCGGGTGAGGCGAACTAGCTGCCCACGCCCTCAAGACGGGCGAGGAGGCGCTCAGCTTCCCGAGCGTAGAAGCCGCCCGGGTTCTCGTCGCGCGCGAGGGTGAGCTGCCGGCGAGCCTCTTCCAGCTGGCCGATCCACGAGAGCGCGAGCCCGAGGTGGTAGCGGACGACGCCGTCCTCATCCTCGCTGGCGAGGGGGCCGAGCCGCGAGAAGGCCTGCGACGGGTCCCCCTTCGTGAACCGACCCAGCGCCGCGGCTACCCTCGCGGCCAGGCTGTCCGGGTCGGCGGCGGCAGCCGCGGCGAACGCCTCCCGGGCGGAGACCGGCCGCCCGACGCGCTGGAGCGCGATGCCGTAGAGGAGCCGGTCGTCCATCCCCCCGCGCGCCGCCGCCCGCTCGAGCTCCGCGAGCTGCTCGGCCGGCGAGAGGCCCTCGAGCGCGCGCGGGGCGGCGAGCGGCGCGACGAAGAGCGGCCTGCCCGGCGCGAAGTTCGGGTTGAGGACGTCCTCGGCCCGCAGGGCCGCCGGAGAGTCCGGGTCGCGCCGCAGCGTCTCGCGGAGCTGCTCCTCGGCCACGGCCGAGTCCCCGGAGGCGAGAAGGGCGAGACCGAGGTGCAGGCGGGCGACGCCGCTTTCCGGGTGCTCGGCGACGAGCGACTCGAGACGCTCGACGGTGCCGTCCGGCCAGCCGGCGACCGCCGCGCCCACCGCCGCCTCGACCGACTCCGGGTTCTCGGCGAGCAGCGCGTCGAAGCGCGCCCGGGCCTCGCCGCGCTCGCCCTCGTCGAGCAGGTCCTCGGCCTCGCGAAGCGCACGGGCCTCGGGATCGTCCCGGACGAGGAGCCCGAGCTCGAGCGGGGGCGGGCGCCGCCCGGCCTCCTGCGTGGCGGCCGGCTCGGAGCTGCCTCCGTCCTCGGCCTGGAGGACGGTCACGCCGACGACGAGGGCGGCCGAGGCGGCGGCCGCGAGGCCGACCAGAAGGCGTGCGCGGGCACGGGACACACAGGCGAGCGTAGCGTCAGCCGCTTGCAGGAGAACCCGAACCCGATCGCTATACTCATTGAAGCAATGCCCGGGTACAGGGAGCTTCTCCGTCAGGTCAGGAGCGAGATCGACGAGGTCGACGCCGTCCGCGCCTCCGAGCTGCGCGACGGCGGAGGCACCGTCTTCGTCGACGTGCGCGAGCGCAACGAGTGGGACGAGGGCCACATCCCGGGCGCCGTGCACGTCCCCCGCAGCTACCTCGAGTCGAAGATCGAGCAGGCCGTTCCCGACCGCGAGGCGCACGTCGTCGTCTACTGCGCCTCCGGCAACCGCTCCGCCTTCGCCGCCAAGGCGCTCGAGGAGCTCGGCTACGAGAGCGTCGCCTCCCTCTCCGGCGGCTTCGCGGACTGGAAGCGGAACGGCTTCCCCTTCGACCTCCCGCGCGCGCTCGACGAGACGAAGAGGCGCCGCTACTCGCGCCACCTCCTGATCCCGGAGGTGGGCGAGGAGGGCCAGCTCCGCCTCCTCGACGCGCGCATGCTCCTGATCGGGGCGGGCGGCCTCGGCTCTCCCGCCGCTCTCTACCTCGCCGCCGCCGGCGTCGGCACGATCGGCATCGTCGACGACGACGCCGTCGACGAGACGAACCTCCAGCGCCAGATCGTCCACTCGACCGACCGCCTCGGCGAGTCGAAGGCCGACTCGGCCAAGCGCACGATCGAGGCGCTCAACCCCGACGTCGCCGTGCAGGTGTTTCAGGAGCGCCTCACGTCCGAGAACGTCGACCGGATTCTCGGCGAGGGCTGGGACGTGATCGTGGACGGCGCCGACAACTTCCCCACCCGCTACCTCCTGAACGACGCCTCCGTCTGGCACGACATCCCGGTCGTGCACGGGTCGATCTTCCGCTTCGAGGGCCAGACGACCGTCTTCCAGCCGAAGGAGGGGCCGTGCTACCGCTGCCTCTTCCCGCAGCCGCCGCCGCCCGAGCTCGCGCCGAGCTGCGCTGAGGGCGGCGTCCTCGGCGTGCTCCCCGGCATCGTCGGCTCGCTGCAGGCGAACGAGGCGCTGAAGCTCGCCCTAGGCGTCGGCCAGCCGCTCGTCGGCCGCCTCCTCCTCTTCGACGCGCTCGAGACGGAGTTCACGGAGATCGCCCTCCGCCGCGACCCCGAGTGCCCGGTCTGCGGCGACAGCCCGACGATCACCGAGTACGTCGACTACGTCGAGTTCTGCCAGGGCACGGGGGCCCACGCCGTCTCGTGATCCGGGTCCGCATCCCGCCCACGCTGCGCACCGAGGTCGGCGGCGCGCGCGAGGTCGAGGTCGACGGCGACTCGCTCCGCGACGTCCTCTCCGACCTGGCCGACCGCTTCCCGGCCCTCGGGCGGCAGGTGCTCGAGGGCGGCGACGGCATCGCACCGTTCGTGAACGTCTACGTGGACAGCGAGGACGTGCGCACGCTGCAGGGGCTCGACACGCCCGTCCGCGAGGGCTCCACGGTCATCCTGCTCCCGGCCATGGCCGGCGGCGAGCAGACGCTCACACCCTCGCTGCTCGAGACGATCGGCCGCACGCCGCTCGTCGAGCTGCCGCGCCTCGCGCCCCACCCGGGCGTCCGGCTCTACGCGAAGCTCGAGGGCCAGAACCCGACCGGCTCGATCAAGGACCGCGTCGCGAAGGCGATGATCGAGGCCGCCGAGGCCTCCGGAGAGCTCGAGCCCGGCCGCGAGCTGCTCGAGCCGACGAGCGGGAACACGGGCATCTCGCTCGCCATGGTCGCGCGCCTCAAGGGCTACGGGCTCACCTGCGTCATCCCCGAGAACGCGACGGGCGAGCGCGTGAAGCTCCTGGAGCTCTACGGCGCGAAGCTCGTCTTCTCCCCCGCGTCGGAAGGCTCGAACGGCGCGGTGCGCCGCGCCCTCTCCCTGGCGGAACGCGACCCGCGCTACTTTGTGCCCTTCCAGTACGCCAACGAGGCGAACCCCCGCGCTCACTACGAGGGCACGGGCGCCGAGATCGCGGACGCCCTCCCCCACGTCGACGCGCTCGTCGCCGGGCTCGGAACCGGCGGCACCCTCATGGGCGCGGGGGACCGCCTCCGGGAGTCCTTCCCCGACCTGGTCGTCGCCGCCGCGGAGCCGCTGCAGGGCGACCTCGTCTACGGCCTGCGCTCGCTCGCCGACGGCTACGTGCCGCCGATCCTCGACGTCTCCCGGCTGGACAGGAAGCTGCTCGTGACGAACGAGGAGTCCGTCGAGGGCCTGCGCCTCCTCCTCGAGCGGGAGGCGATCTTCGCCGGCGTCTCCTCGGGCGCCGTGATCCATGTCGCGCGCCGGCTCGCCGGGGAGCTCGACGAGGGTGTCGTCGTCGCCGTGCTCGCCGACGGCGGCTGGAAGTACCTCTCCGCCGACTTCTGGGAGCGCCCTGCCGGCGAGGTCGGCGCGGCGATGGAAGACCGCCTCTGGTGGTGATCCCGGCCGAGGTGCGCTCGGCGCTCGTCGAGCACGCCGAGGCGGAGCTTCCCAACGAGGCCTGCGGCCTCCTCGTCCTGCGCGACGGGAGGGCGGAGCGCTTCGTCCCCGGGCGGAACACCGCCGCGAGCCCCTACCGCTTCGAGCTCGAGGTCGACCCCGAGGTGTGGTTCCTCGAGGACGAGGGCTACGAGCTCGCCGTCTTCCACTCGCACCCCGCCTCCCCGCCCCGCCCTTCCCGCACGGACGTCGAGGCGATCGGGCTCTGGGAGGGCCGGCCCTACGTGATCCTCTCGGTCCGCACGGGCGAGCTGGCCGGCTGGCGGATCGCCGACGGCGGCGTCGAGAGCCTGCCGCTCTCGTAGGCTCCGGGGAACGATTCCGGCCCGGTGCCGGTCCGAAGGGCATGAAGACGCTCGCACTCATCGCCACGCTTGCCGCTGTGACGACGCTCGCAGGCTGCGGCGGCGACGACGGTTCCGTCGGCGATCCGCTGACCGTGACGGACCCGCAGGCCTCCGGGCTCGCCGCCGGCCCACCGATCTCGATCGACGAGGCGCTCGCGTCAGCGTCCGCCGAGCCGCTGCTCGTGAGCGGCAACCTCCTCGCCCAGGAGGGCGAAGTCCGGCTCTGCTCGGCGCTCGCCGAGTCGTTCCCGCCCCAGTGCGGCGGCGCCTCGCTCCTCGTCGAGGGCCTGAAGCTCGAGGAAGTCGACGGCCTGGTCACCGAACGCGACGTGAGCTGGACCGACCGCCCGATGGAGCTGCTGGGGGTTGTCAGAGACGGCACGCTGACCGTGAGCGAGAATGCCGCGCAGTGACGGTCGAGCATCCCGAGGGCTGGAACGAGGTTCGTGGCGCGCTGCAGCGCGGCTACCGCTTCGAGGACTTCGCGCAGGCGATCGCGTTCGTGAACCGGCTCGCCGAGGCGGCGGAGGCCGCGAACCACCATCCGGACATCGCGATCAGCTGGAACGCCGTCACGGTTCGCTGGTGGACGCACGTGAAGCGCGCGATCACGGCGACGGACGTCGAGATGGCGCGCCGCACGGACGAGCTCGCCTCCTCCTCGCCGGGGCACTGATCGCGCTCCTCGCCTTGGGCTGCGGATCGGAGGAGAGCGCCGAGCCGCCCGCCCCGGCTCCGCCGGCGACCCAGCTGACAGTCGTCTTCTGGCCCCAGGGCCGCGAGGGCCCGGCACAGGAGGCGACCCTCACCTGCGATCCGGTCGGGGGCACACACCCGCGACCGGCGGAGGCGTGCGACGCGCTCCTGGCCCACGCCGACGCTCTCTCGCCGCTGCCGCCCGACTCGGTCTGCACCCAGATCTACGGCGGCCCCGAGGAGGCGGAGGTCAGCGGCACGGTCGACGGCGAGGCCGTCGAGGCGGCGTTCAGCCGCCAGAACGGCTGCGAGATCGATCGCTGGGACCGCCTCGAGCCGCTGCTCCGGTTCGTCAGCGGGCAGCGATGGGCCTGAGCGGGATGTTCTGCACCGCCGAGCGCCGGAGGGCCGAGAGCACGCGGGCCTGGGCGATCGCGTCGTCCCGGCCGAGGAGCGGCTCCGTCTCCCCGGCGACGGCGCGCGCGAGGTCCTCGAGCTCCAGGCGGAAGGAGTCGGCGGGCTCGACGGGGATCCGCTCGACATCGTCGCCGCGCCTGATCTCGATCCCCGGGCGACGGCAGAGCCACGGGTCGTCCACGAAGAGCGCACCCTCCGTGCCGACCGCCTCGAGGGTGGCGCGGAACGGCACCCGGAGCCCGCAGTCGAAGAGACCGTGGACGCCTTCCGGGAAGACGAGCGAGCCCGTGAAGAGGTCGTCCACGCCGGTCGGCCCGGTCACCCGGCGGCCGAAGACGCTCTCCGGCTCGCCGGCCAGCAGGCGCGCCCCGCTCACGCAGTAGGTCCCGAGGTCGAGCAGCGAGCCGCCGTCGAGCGCCGGGTCGAGGCGGATGTTCTCGGCTCCCTCGACCGGGAAGCCGAACGAGGTCCGGACGAGCTGGAGCCGTCCGATCGCACCGCCGCGGGCGAGCTCCTCGACCCGCCGCGTCTGCGGGTTGTGGCGGTACATGAAGCCCTCGACGAGGACGAGCCCCTCGCGCTCCGCGAGGTCGAAGAGCGCCTCGCAGTCATCCGGCTCGTCGGTGAGCGGCTTCTCGCAGAGCACGTGCTTGCCCGCCTCGAGCGCCCGCCGCGTCCACTCGACGTGGAGCGAGTTGGGGAGCGGGATGTACACGGCGTCGACCTCGGGGTCGGCGAGCAGGGCGTCGTACCCCTCGTGGGCGCGGGCGATGCCGTGCTCCTTGCCGTACCCGGCCGCGCGCGCACTGTCACGGCTCGCCACCGCGACGACCTCGACGAGCTCCGACGCCTGCGCAGCCGGGAGGATGCGGCGGTTGATGCGGGCGGTCGACAGAAGCCCGAGCCGCAGGGCGCTAGGCAAGGGACGCCACCTCCTCGGCGCCCAGCTCGAGCGTCGCCGCGCCCATGTTCTCCTCGAGGTGCTCGAGCGACGCCGTCCCCGGGATCGGGCAGACGACGGGCGAACGCGTGAGGAGCCAGGCGAGCGCGACCTGGGCCGGGGTCGCGCCGCTTGCGCGCGCGACGGCGTCGAGCGGGCCGCCGGGCTCCGCGAGGTCGCCGACGGCGAGCGGCCACCAGGGGAAGAAGGCGATTCCCTGCGCCTCACACGCCTCGAGGACGTCCTCCGAGTGGCGGTCGGCCAGGTTGTAGCGGTTCTGCACGGAGACGACGGGCACGATCTCCTGCGCGCGGCGAAGCTGCTCGACGCCGACGTTGGAGAGGCCGACGTGGCGGATCTTCCCCTCGGCACGCAGCCGGGCCAGCTCGCCGACCGACTCCTCGAAGGGCACCTTCGGATCGGGCCGGTGGAGCTGGTAGAGGTCGATGCGCTCGAGCCGCAGCCGCCTGAGGCTCCCCTCGCAGGCCTCCCGGAGGTGCTCGGGCCGGCCGTCCGCCGGCCAGCCGCCGGGGCGGTCGCCTCGCACGAGCCCGCCCTTCGTCGCGATCACGAGGCCGTCGTAGGGATGGAGCGCCTCGGCGACCTGCAGCTCGTTCACCTCAGGCCCGTAGGAGTCGGCGGTGTCGACGAGGTTCGCCCCGAGCTCGACGGCCCGGCGGAGCACCCGGAGCGCGTTCTCGCGGTCTTCCGGCCACCCGCGGATCCGCGGCCCGCAGAGCCGCATCGCCCCGAAGCCGAGCCGGCGAACCTCGAGGTCGCCCCCGAGGAGGAAGGTCTCGGCGCGGGTCACGCGCAGAGCTCTCGGGCCACGTCCGCGTAGACGCCGGCACAGCGCTCGACGCTCGCGAGATCGACCCACTCCTCGACCGCGTGGGCGCCCTCGCCGGCCGGGCCGTAGACGACCGTCGGGATGCCGGCCGCCGAGAGGAGGGCCGAGTCGGCCCAGAAGGGGACGCCCACGATCTCCGGATCGCCCGCACAGCGGGCGACGAGCCGGGCGATCGGCGCCTCGGCGGGCGTCTCGAACGGCTCGCGGGCGAGGACGACGCGTGTCTCCCCCTCGACGTCGCCGAGCAGGTCGCGCAGCTCGTCCTCCACGACGCCGACCGACTCGCCGGGCACGGTGCGCCGCTCGCCCTTCAGGACGCAGCGCTCGGGATAGCTCGAGAACTCCTGGCCGCCCTCGACGATCGACGCGTGGACGGAGCCGCTGCCGAGCAGGCCGTGAGTGGGCTCGGCGCGCAGGCGCTCGTCGAGCTCGGCGAGACGGACGAGCACGGGGCCCAGGCGCGCGATGGCGTCCACGCCGAGATCCGGACGCGAGCCGTGCGCCGCCCGGCCCTTCGTCTCGATCTCGAACCCGACGAAGCCCTTGTGCGCGAGGGCGAGGCGGAGCTCCGTCGGCTCCGAGACGATCGCAGCGTCGGCGCGGTACCCCTCCGCGATTCGCGCCGTCCCGATGCTCGCCACTTCCTCGTCGCAGACCGCCGTCACGACGACGTCGCCCCGCAGCCCGTCTCGGACGGCCTCGGCGCCGGCGAGCATGATCGCCGCGAGCCCGGCCTTCATGTCGTAGGAGCCGCGCCCGTACAGGCGTCCGTCGCGCACGGCGGGCTCGAAGGGCTGCTGCATGCCGGCGACGCCGACGGTGTCCAGGTGCGCGTTCAGGAGGAGCGAGCTGCCGCCGCCCGAGCCGCGGGCGATGCCGACGGCGTTGAAGCGACCCGGCGCGACCTCCTCCACCTCGACCTCGAGGCCCGCTTCCTCGAGCCAGCCGGCCACGAACCGGGCGAGCTCCTCCTCGCCCGCCGCCCCGGGCACGAGCACCGGGTTGACGGAGTCGATGCGGACGAGCGCCGAGAGCAGCTCGACGACGCCGGCGGCCCTCACGAGTAGGGCTGCACGAACTCGACCGGCGCCCCGTCGGCCTCGACGAAGCCGACGCGCACCTCGCCGAAGACGTCGAACGGCTCGACGATGACACGCTCGCCCGCCATCGCCTCCTCGAGGCTCGCGACGAGGTAGGCGACGTGCGGCACCGTGCGGACGAGCTCCGCCTCCAGGCTCTCCGGCTCGTACCAGAGCCACTCGACGCGGTAGGGGTGGTCGGCCGGGCTCGTCAGCCAGAGGCGCTTCGACTCGAGGTACCGCATGCCGTCGCGCCTGGACGGAGCGGGCACGCCGATGTGGTCGAACTGCACGCGCCGATCCTACTTGGAGCGCTTGGCGCTCCTGGCTAACCTGCGCCGGCCGCCTCCTGCGGGCCCTGCTCGGGCTCGGGCCGAAACTCGACCTCGAGGCGCTCGATGCGCGGGCCGTCCACCTCGACGACCCGGAAGCGGAGGCCGTCGTGGTCGACCTCGTCGCCCGTCTCCGCCGCGCGGCCGAGAGCGCCGAAGACGAAGCCGGCGATCGTGTGGTAGTCCTCCTGCGGCAGATCGAGCCCGAAGCGCTCGTTGAAGTCGTCGATCGTGAACGTGCCGTGGATGAGGACGTGGCCGTTCTCGAGGCGCTGCACCGACTCGTCGGGGAGGTCGTACTCGTCCTCGATCTCCCCCACGATCTCCTCGAGCAGGTCCTCGAGCGTGACGATGCCCTGCACGGCGCCGTACTCGTCGACGACCAGGGCCAGGTGCTGGTTCTGCCGCCGGAACTCGCCGAGGAGCGAGGCGAGGTCCTTCGTCTCCGGCACGACGTAGGCGGGGCGAACGATCTCCTCGATGACGACGTTGTCGATGCCGCGGTCGTAGAGCGCCGAGAAGAGGTCGCGGACGTGGAGGATGCCGAGCACGTCGTCGAGCGATCCCCGGTAGACCGGGTAGCGCGTGAAGGGCGAGTCGATCACGGCGG
>JAICGP010000108.1 GCA_025923055.1 Thermoleophilia bacterium | reverse complement strand
CTTGTAGCGGACGCGCTTGTACTTGCCGCAGTAGCACTCCCAGTCCTTCGTGGGACCGAAGATGCGCTCGCAGAAGAGGCCGTCCTTCTCGGGCTTGAGCGTGCGGTAGTTGATCGTCTCCGGCTTCGTCACCTCGCCGGACGACCAGTCCCTGATCTGCTTGCTCGACGCGAGCCCGATGCGGATCGCGTCGAAGTTGTTGATGTCGATCAAAGCGGCTCCCCTGTGGTTCGTGGGGTGACAGTGCTGAATCTCTGGCGCGCGAAAACCGAGCCAGGGAAGGACGAAGGGAGCCCGCGTGCTCTCGGCACGTGGGCGACTGAGGACGCAGCCTGGCGACTGTTTGCAGCCGCCAGAGGTGCGGCGAATGTTGCCCCGCGAACCATCACTCCTCGATCTCCACGTCTGCCAGGTCGGGCGCCGGCTCGAAGGCGCCTTCGTCCTCGGACTCCGGCTTGGCGGCGGCCGTCTCCTCGACGTCGCCGAGCTGCTCGTCGGCCGGGAGGGTCATCTCGCCGTCCACGTCGACGCGCTCCTGTCCCTCCTCGGCCTCCTCGGCCGTGGGCCGCCGCGCCGCGGCGCGGAGCGAGCCGGGCGAGAGGTCGATGCCGAGCTCCTCCGCCGCGCGGAGCAGCTCGTCGTCCTCCTCCCGCACCTCGACCTCGGCGCCCTCCTCGGAGATGACGTGCACGTCGAGCGCGAGCGACTGCATCTCCTTGAGCAGCACCTTGAACGACTCGGGGATCGACGGCTCGGCGATGTTCTCGCCCTTGACGATCGCCTCGTAAGCCTTGACGCGCCCGACCGTGTCGTCGGACTTGATGGTGAGCATCTCCTGGAGCGTGTACGCGGATCCGTAGGCCTCGAGCGCCCACACCTCCATCTCGCCGAAGCGCTGGCCGCCGAACTGGGCCTTGCCGCCCAGCGGCTGCTGCGTGACGAGCGAGTACGGCCCCGTCGAGCGCGCGTGGATCTTGTCGTCGACGAGGTGGAGCAGCTTCAGGATGTACATGTAGCCGACCGTGACCTTCTGGTCGAAGGGCTCGCCGGTGCGGCCGTTGAAGAGGCGCGCCTTGCCCGAGCAGTGGCGGCCGGCGGGCCGCTTCTCGTCGATCACGAACTTGATCGGCGAGTCGGGGTTCTGGCGGGCCCACTCGACGAGGGCCTCGTCCACCTGCTCCGGCGTGGCGCCGTCGAAGACGGAGCTCGCGACGGGCGTCGGCCCGTTGGGCTCGCCGTCCTCGGCGAAGACGCCGTGCGCGGCCGCCCACCCGAGATGGGTCTCGAGCACCTGGCCGATGTTCATCCGGCTGGGGACGCCGAGCGGGTTGAGGACGACGTCGACCGGAGTCCCGTCCTCGAGGAACGGCATGTCCTCCTGGGGGACGATCTTCGCGATGACGCCCTTGTTCCCGTGGCGGCCGGCGAGCTTGTCACCCTCGGCGATCTTGCGCTTCTTGGCCACGTAGACGCGAACGAGCTCGTTGACGCCCGGCGACAGGTCGTCGCCCGCGTCGCGCGAGAACGTCTTCACGTCGATCACCTTGCCGCCCTCGCCGTGCGGGACCTTGAGTGAGGTGTCGCGCACCTCGCGCGCCTTCTCCTTGAAGATGGCGCGGATCAGCTTCTCCTCCGCGGTCAGCTCGGTCTCGCCCTTGGGCGTCACCTTGCCGACGAGCAGGTCGCCGGAGCCGACCTCCGCGCCGATGCGGACGACGCCGCGGTCGTCGAGATCCTTGAGCGACTCCTCCGAGCGGTTGGGGATGTCGCGCGTGATCTCCTCGTCGCCGAGCTTCGTGGAGCGGGCGTCGATCTCGTACTCGTGGATGTGGATCGAGGAGAGAACCTCGTCCTTGACGAGGCGCTCGGAGATGACGATCGCGTCCTCGAAGTTGTAGCCCTCGAACGGCATGAACGCGACGAGCAGGTTCTTGCCTAGCGCGAGCTCGCCCTGGCTCGTGGAGCTGCCGTCGGCGAGGACGTCGCCCGCCTTGACCTTGTCGCCCAGGCGGACGACCGGCTTCTGGTGGATCAGCGTCCCCTGGTTCGAGCGCATGAACTTCTCGAGCTCGTACTCGTCGCGCCCGTCCTTCGTCTCGACGACGACCGCGTCGGCGTCGACGTCGGCGACCGTGCCGGCCGTCGTCGCGACGACGACGTCGCCCGTGTCGATGGCGGCGCGGTACTCGAGGCCCGTGCCGATGAGCGGCGGCTCCGTGATCATGAGCGGCACTGCCTGCCGCTGCATGTTCGAGCCCATGAGCGCGCGGTTCGCGTCGTTGTGCTCGAGGAACGGGATGAGCGCCGTCGCCACCGAGACGATCTGCGCCGGGTTGACGTCCATGTACTGGACCTGCTTGGGCGCCGCCTCGACGGGCTGGCCGCCCTGCCCGCGGCAGAGGACGGTGTCGTTCACGAACTTGCCGGTCCGCTCGTCGACGGGCTCGTTCGCCTGCGCGATCGTGAGCTTCTCCTCCTCGGCGGCGTCGAGGTAGACGATCTCGTCCGTCACCTTGCCGTTCTTGACGACGCGGTACGGCGTCTGCACGAAGCCGAACTCCGACACCGTCGCCATCGACGAGAGCGAGCCGATGAGGCCGATGTTCGGGCCCTCGGGAGTCTCGATCGGGCACATGCGGCCGTAGTGGGTCGGGTGCACGTCGCGCACCTCGATCGGCGCCCGCTCGCGGGTGAGGCCGCCGGCGCCGAGCGCCGAGAGCCGCCGCCGGTGCGTCAGCGCGGCGAGCGAGTTGGTCTGGTCCAGGAACTGCGAGAGCTGCGAGGAGCCGAAGAACTCCTTCAGCGCCGCCACGACCGGCCGGATGTTGATGATCGTCTGCGGCGTGATCGTGTCGACGTCCTCGGTCGTCATCCGCTCCCGCACGACGCGCTCCATGCGGTAGAGGCCGACGCGGAACGCCTCCTGGATCAGCTCCCCGACGGTGCGCAGCCGGCGGTTGCCGAAGTGCTCGTACTCGTCGAGCTCGCCGCGGATCGGCTCACGCGAGAGCGAGATCGCGTCGGCGGCGTAGTCCTTCGAGTCCTCGCCGGTGACGCCGAGGCGCTTCGGCAGGTCGACGAGCCTCTGGACGAGCGCGAGGATGTCCTGGGTCGTGAGGACGCGGACGTGGTCGGGCACGTCCACCTCGAGGCGCTGGTTCAGCTTGTAGCGGCCGACCTTCGTCAGGTCGTACCGCTTGGGGTCGAAGAAGAGCCCGCGCAGGAGGTTCCGCGCGTTCTCGAGCGTGGGCGGCTCACCCGGGCGCTGCTTCTTGAAGACCTCGACGACCGCCTCCTCCTCGCGCGTGGTCGTGTCCTTCTCCAACGTGTTGGCGATGAACGGCGAGTTGCCGAAGAGCTCGAGGATCTTCTCGTTCGTGCTCGTGTCGAGCGTGGCGCCGGTCGAGGGGTCCTCGGCCGGCAGTGCGCGCAGGAGCGTCGTGATCGGAAGCTTCCGCTTGCGGTCGATGCGGGCGTAGACGACGCCCTTCTTGTCGATCTCGAGCTCGAGCCAGGAGCCGCGGCTCGGCATCAGGTTGGCGATGAAGACCTGCTTCGTCGGGTCCTTCGGCTCCATCAGGTAGGCGCCCGGCGAGCGGACGAGCTGCGTGACGATCACGCGCTCCGTCCCGTTGATGATGAACGTGCCCTGGTCGGTCATCACCGGGAAGTCCCCCATGAAGACCGTCTGCTCGCGAATCTCGCCCGTCTCCTTGTTGACGAAGCGGACCGTCATCGAGAGCGGGACCTGGTACGTGAGGTCCTTCTCGCGGCACTCCTTGATGGGCACGGGCGGCTCGCCGAACTCGTAGTCGGCGAACTCGACGGCCAGCGTGCCGGTGTAGTCCTCGATCGGCGAGATGTCGTCGATCGTCTCGCGAAGGCCCTCCTCCAGGAACCAGTGGAAGGAGGCCTTCTGGATGTCGATCAGGTTCGGTAGGTCGAGGACGTGCTTGAGGCGGGAAAAGCTCTTGCGCGCAGGGCGCGCTGCGACCTTGTTGGCCAAGGACGACGACCTCCCTCTAGGCAGGGTCTAACGACAAGAATCGAGCAGAAATCTGCAGTACGGCGGCGCGACCGATAAATGTAGCACGAGGAGCGGCCCCCGCGCAACGGTTGGCCTGCGGGGAACCGCCAACGGCCTCGCACTCTAGCGCAGAATCGCGAAAAACGCGAGAGGGGCGCACGAGGCGCCCCTCTCGCGGTCGGCGCGTTGCCCCGGGCTAGAGCAGAAGTCGCAGGGCCTCGACGATCGCGGCCGCGGAGGAGTCGTCCTCCTCGGTCTCGTCCTCGAAGCCGTCCTCGCCGGACTCGTCGTCGCCTTCGGCCTCGTCGCCGGAGTCGCCCTCGTCGTCCGTGGGGCACTCCTCGTCGGCCGGTTCGTCGGCAACCCCGTCCGCGTCCTCGTCGGTCGCGGTCTCGTCGGTCTCCGCGGTCTCCTCGTCGGCAGGCTCCTCGACGGGATCTTCCTCGGTGGGGGCGCAGGCGGCCTCCTCGCCCTCGGCCGGCTCCTCGTCGTCGCCCTCGGCGCCGTCGCGGGCCTGAGCCTCCTGGGAGACGCACATGCCGAAGGCGTTGGCCTGGTTCTCGTTCGTCCCGTACTTCTCGGCGAACGCCTCGACGCCCATCATGTCGCGCTCGAACTTGCAGACGAAAGCAGGGTTGTCCTTGAGCGGGCCGTCCTGCTCCTCGCCGTCCTCGCCGGCGTCGTCGTCCTCGGAGCGTGCGGCCTTCGCGGCGCGGCGCTCGAGCTTCTGCTGGGCCTTCTCGGCCTTCTTCGCCTCGCCCTTCGCCTTGCCCTGGCCGGCCCAGGCAGGCTTGCCCGTGGCCTTCGCGGACGAGGACGCAGAGCCGCCGGCCCACGACGGCTTGCCGCCGCCTCCGCCGCCGCCGCCGGCCCACGCCGGCTTGCCGCCGCCACCGTTGCCATTGCCGCCGCCGTTGCCCGGCTGGGCCCCTGCTGCGGGGACCACGAGCGCTGCCGTGAGCACCGTGGCGAGGAAGAGCTTCAGTCCGGGTTTCATCGGGTTCGGCCTCCGTGTCGGGTCATCCGCTGGGAGAGCGTGGTTCCGAGAGCACAGACGCCCGTGGAGCCCGAAACATGCGGCTCCTTACCGAATATCAACACTTCGGGGGACGACCGCCTCC
The DNA here is from genome assembly GCA_025923055.1 of Thermoleophilia bacterium. Classification (GTDB taxonomy): domain Bacteria; phylum Actinomycetota; class Thermoleophilia; order Gaiellales; family Gaiellaceae; genus JAIBJN01. Next base: position 4,121 of record JAICGP010000108.1, on the reverse strand, counting down.
CCCGGCCATGCTCCACCCGGCCATGTCGGGGTCAGGCACCGCCATGTCTCTTCCGGCCCGCGGCGGGCGCCTGGAACCCGCCTGCGAAGCCGTTCGCCACCGCGGGCCTCCTCGGCGAAGGCCGCGTCGACGGCGGACATGTCGGGGTCAGGCCCCGGCATGTCCGTCTCGGCCGTGACCGTGATCGATCGCAAATGGAGAGGGGCCGCCCCGCGCGGCCCCTCTCCGGTTCCTCCGAGAGAGCGCGGCTACTTCACCTCGACGGTGGCGCCGGCCTCCTCGAGCTGCGACTTGAGGGAGTCGGCCTCCTCGCGGGCGACGCCCTCCTTGACCGGGTTCGGCGCGCCGTCCACGAGATCCTTGGCCTCCTTGAGGCCGAGGCCCGTGATCGCCCGGACGACCTTGATCACCTGGATCTTCTTGTCGCCCGCGGCGGTGAGGACGACGTCGAACTCGCTCTGCTCCTCGCCCGCTGCGGCGCCGTCGCCGGCGGCGGCGGGGGCGGCGCCGGGGGCGGCGACCGCCACGGGAGCGGCGGCGGTGACGCCCCACTCCTCCTCGATCTTGTTCTTCAGCTCGACGAGGTCGAGAACGGTCATCTTCCCGAGCTCGTCGAACACCTTGTCGACTGCGCTGGCAGCCATGGCTACTCCTCCTCCTCCTTGCGTTCTTCCGTGGGCTCTTCAGTTGGTTCTGCGGGGGTCTCCGCGTCCGCGGCCGGCCCGTCGGCTCCGAGCTGCTCGATGCGGGCATCGAGCAGGCCGACGAAGTTCGTGAGCGGCGCGGAGAACAGGTTGACGACGGCGTTCAGCGGGCCGACGATGGCGGCGAGCACCTGCCCCTGCAGCACGTCGGCCGGCGGCAGCGCCGCCAGCTCGACGACCTGCGCGGCGTCCATCGGAGCGCCCTGCAGGATGCCGCCCTTGATCTCGAGGACCCTCGTGCGGCGCGCCGTCTCGTTGAGCGTCTTCGCCACGGCGACCATGTCGCCGTCGCGGACGAACGCGATGGCGGTCGGGCCGTCGAGGAGCGCGGTGAGCGACTCGAGGCCCGCCTCCTCCGCCGCACGCTTCGTGAGCGTGTTCTTGACGACGGAGAAGCTGGCCCCGTGCTCGAGCAGCTTCGTGCGCACGTCGTCGAGCTCGCCCACCGAGAGGCCGCGGTAATCGGCCAGGATGAGCGTCCCGGACGAGCGCAGCCGCTCGGCGAGGGTCGCGACGACCCGCTCCTTGTCCTTTCTCAGCAACTCTTCACCTCCCTCGTACGAGTCGTGCCCGCCTTCCGGGCGGGCACGAGGAGAGGTGGTGCGTCTCGCTCGAGCCGCCTCGGCAGGTCTTACGCCCCGAAGGGCCGCCGGCTGTCTCTGGCGACGGGCGTGTTGACGGAGCCTAGGCCGGGACCGGCTCCTCCTCGAGCTCGGCCGTGATCTCGCGCGTCCTCGTCGGGTCGACGTGGATCCCCGGCCCCATGGAGCTCGTCAGCGTGATCGAGCGGATGTATCGACCCTTCGCCGCGGCGGGCTTGGCGCGGACGATCTCCTCGACCACCGTGGCGTAGTTCTCGAGCAACGTCCGCTCGTCGAAGCTCTTCCGCCCGATGACGAGGTGGACGTTGGCACCGCGGTCGGTGCGGTACTCGAGCTTCCCCGCCTTCGCGTCGCGGACGGCCTTGCCGACGTCGAACGTGACGGTGCCCGTCTTGGGGTTCGGCATCTTCCCGCGCGGGCCGAGGATCCGGCCGAGCTTGCCGACCGTGCCCATCATGTCCGGCGTCGCGATCGCGACCTCGAAGTCGTCGAAGCCCCCCTCGACCTGCGTGGCCAGGTCGACGGAGCCGACGACGTCGGCGCCCGCGTCCTCGGCCTCGCGCGCCTTCTCGCCCTCGGCGAAGACGGCGACGCGCACGTCCTTCCCCGTCCCGTGCGGGAGCATGAGCGTCCCGCGCAGCTGCTGTTCGGCGTGGCGGACGTTGAGGCCGAGGTTGAAGTGCACCTCGACGCTCTCGTCGAACCTGGCGGCGGGCAGCTCCCGCAGCGTGCGGACGGCCTCGAGCGGCGTGTAGACGCGCTCGCGGTCGATCCGCTGCCGTCCCTCCGAGTAGCGCTTGCCGTGGCCGCTCATCGCGCCACCTCGACGCCCATCGAGCGCGCCGTGCCCTCGATGATGCGCATCGCCTGGTCGACGTCGCGCGCGTTCAGGTCGACGAGCTTCGTCTCCGCGATCTGCCGCACCTGCGCGGCGCTGATCGTGCCGACCTTCTCGCGGTTCGGCTCGCCGGAGCCCTTGTCGATCCGCAGCGCCTCCTTGATCAGGACGGCGGCCGGCGGCGTCTTCGTGATGAACGTGAACGAGCGGTCCTCGAAGACCGTGATCTCCACGGGGATGATGCGCCCGTTCTCCTGCTGGGTCTGGGCGTTGAACGCCTTGCAGAACTCCATGATGTTGACGCCGTGCTGGCCGAGCGCCGGCCCGACCGGCGGCGCCGGGTTGGCCTGGCCGCCGGGGATCTGGAGCTTGATGAGGGTGAGGATCTTCTTCGCCAAGTCTCAGTCCATCTTCTTCACTTGGTCGAAGCTCACCTCGACCGGAGTCTGGCGCTCGAAGATGTTCACGAGCACCTTGAGCTTCTGCTGGTCCGCGTTCACGTCGATCACCTCGCCGTCGAAGTCGGAGAGGGAGCCGGAGGTGATCTTCACCGTCTCGCCGAGCTCGAACTCGACCGTCGTCCGGGGCCGGTCGGCGCCGGCGCTGGCCGTGTGGAGGATGCGGTCGACCTCGGGCTGGGAGAGGGGCACGGGCTTCGTGCCCGAGCCGACGAAGCCGGTCACCCCGGGCGTGTTCTTCACGACCGTCCACGCCTCGTCGGACATGTCCATGTTGACGAGCACGTAGCCGGGGAGGACGCGCTTCTCCGTCTGCACCTTCTGGCCGTCCCGCGTCTCGACGACCTGCTCGGTCGGCACGACCACACGCCGGAAGCGGGGCGCCTGGTTCATGGAGACGATCCTGTGCTCGAGGTTCGTCTTCACCTTGTTCTCGTGGCCCGAGTAGGTGTTGATCACGTACCAGCGGAACATGGCTTCCCCAGACCTTCCTAGAGGTTGAGGAGGACGTCGCGGACGAAGCGCTGCAGGACCCAGTCGGCGGCGAACAGGTAGGCGCCGACGATGGCGACGGCGATGATGACGACGATCGTGGCCGAGACGAGCTGCGGGCGCCCGGGCCAGTCGACCTTGCGGAGCTCCGCCCACGACTCGCCGGCGAACGAGCGGACGCCGCCGCGGCGCTCGCGTTTCGCCCCCGTCTGGCTCTTCGGCTGGCCGGCGGGCTTGACCTCCCGCGCGCGGCGCGAGCGCGAGCGCTCGGCCTGGGCCGGCGCCTGGAAGTCGCTCCGCTTCCTGCGGGTGCGGGACGGACGCGCCATGCCGCTACCTCGTCTCCCGGTGCACGGTGTGGCGGCCGCACCAGCGGCAGTACTTGCGCGCCTCGAAGCGGTCGGGCGTGTTCCGCTTCGACTTCTGTGACTGGTAGTTGCGCCGCTTGCACTCGGTGCACGCAAGCGTGATCGCCACCCGTACTCCTGTTGCCATCGTTCAGCTCGTCTCTGTGTCGTCGACCCCTGAAAAAGCTTGCAGCGCGAGGACAGCGTCCTCCGCCGCGCCCGGATTGTAGCCACGACGGGCGGGACCCCGCCGGGTTCTGCTGTCGGTCGCCTCTCCGGGAAGCGGGGCGGCCGCCGCTCGCTCGACGGCGACCGCCCCGTTGGGCTCCTCGGTCTCTGTTCCCTCAGCCTCGGTCCTCGGGCCCCGGCGACCTGGCTAGCCGACCTGCGTGGCGAACGCCTGCTGCAGCGTCCCGGCCAGGTTGAACGAGAGCGACCCGGCCGCGTTCCACGCCGTCTGGTTCGCGGAGCTGGAGCCGCCGAAGACGGACCCGCCCGCGATCGTCACGGGCACGTTCGCGTTCACGGCGTTCTGCTTCGCGTCAGCGTCGGCCTTCGCGTTCTGGAACGTGAGCGCGTTCTGGCCGACCGCCTGGAACTGACCCGCGCCCCCGCAGCCGAAGCTGCACGAGCTCGAGCCGCCCACCTGCGTGGCGTTCGCCGTCTGCGACGTGAGGGCG
>JAICGP010000107.1 GCA_025923055.1 Thermoleophilia bacterium | reverse complement strand
GCGGTCGTGGTCGCGGCGTCCGGCTCGGTCGGCAGCCGCGACGAGCTCGGCTTCTCCTACTCGGCGGACGAGCGCGTCGTCACGCTCGTGACCCAGCTCGCCGCGTGGCTCCCGCTCGCCGTCCTCCTCGCCGCAGTCGCCGTGCTGGCGGCCCGGCAGCCAAGTGACAGGCTGTTATTTGTGCCGGAAGGCGCACCGGGCGCGCCGGCCGCGGGCGAGCGGTCGCTCGCCGCCGAGATGGAGGCGCTCTGGGAGGCGCGGCTCGCGCACGGCCCGCGGCGGGAACGGGCGCGGGCGCTCCTCGCGCGCATCCGCTCGCTCGAGGAGGCGGGCGACCACGAGGGCGCGAGCGAGCTCGCCGAGGAGATGCGCGGGCTCTAGCCGGTGGGGGTGGGGCCGTTGCGAGCGGCTAACGCCTGCCGGGCCTTCACCGCGAGCCAGAGCTCCATGCGCTGCTCAGGATCGTCCGGATGGCGGCCGGTCTGCTCCCGCAACCGCTCCATGCGGTAGCGCAGCGTGTGGCGGTGGACGCCGAGCGTCTCGGCGGCGTCGCTCCAGCGGCAGCCCGAGTCGAGCAGTGCGGCGAGCGACTCCAGGAGGCGGGCGCTGTCGGCGGCCGAGCCGAGGACCCGCGCCACGTACGCCTCGAGCGCCGCGTCCGGGAGGCTGAGGAGGAGGTCGAGCGAGCCGAGGTCGCGGTAGGAAGCGACGTCGCCGCCCGTGTCGAGCGCCGCCCGCGCCTCGAGCAGGCTGCGGCCGAGGCCGCGCCCACGCGCGGGCCGGCCGACCCCGACGCGCGCGCGCCGTCCGGCCTTCGCCACCTGCTCGGCAAGGCCGAGGATCTCGTCCTCGTCCGCGGTCTCGACGAGGAACGCGGCGCGGTCGCGCCGCGCCGTGGAGAGGTAGCGGACGCGCCGCCGGTCGAGCTCCTGAGCGACCTCGCGGCGGACCTCCTCGCCGGTCTCGCCGTTGCGCGGAACGGCGAGGAGGGCCGCGTAGCTGCCTTCCGGCTCGAGGCCGAAGGCAGCCATGCGCCGGCCCGTCTCGCGGTCGTCGAGACGCTCCTCCTCGAGGTCCTCGAGCAGGTCGCCGGCGAGTCGCAGCTCGGCCAGGCTGACGGCTCGGCGGCGCGAGAGCTCGAACGCCAGCGCCGTCTGCCCGTGGTGGAGGACGAGCCGGTCGTACTCGCCGAACGGCCGTCCTTCGCGCGCCGCGCGCAGCGTGGCGACCTCTCCGCCGGCGACGACCGGAAGCTCGAGGGCACCGTCGAAGCCGATGCGGCGGCGACCGTGGCGCTCGCTGACGACGCGGCCGTGCTCGTCGAGGAGCGCCAGGCTGCAGTCGAGGTGGTTGCACACGACGGCGAGGAGGCTGTGCAGCCCTCGGCCGCGGATGACCGCCTCGGCGAGACGCTCGTGCACCTCGAGCGCGCGCGTCTGCTGCTCGAGCTGCTCGCCGGCGAGGTGCGCGAAAGCCGCCTTCGTGATCGCGACGAAGGGGACCTCGTACGGGACCGAGAGCACCGGGAAGGCGAGCCGGTCCGCCTCCTCGACGAGCGGCGCCGGCACCTCCGCGAAGCCGAAGCCGGTGCCGAAGCCGAGCCCGGCGAGGCCGTGCCCGGCCAGGCGGCGCGCGTAGGCGCGCTGCGTCGAGGCCAGCTCCCCGACGCCGAGCCCCGTCGTGAGGAGGAACTCGCCGCCTTCGAGGAACGGCGTCGGATCGGCCAGCTCCGAGACGTGGAGCCAGCTGACCGAGCGGTCGAGCCCCTCCGCGCCCGCGACGACCGCCAGCTCGAGGCCGGGCATGGCGGCGATGTCCCGAACGGTCAGCACGCGTCTTTCGACTCCGTGGCCAAGAAGGTAGGGCCGCCGCAGGCCGGGATCAAGTCCGAACCGGCGTACCGGCCGGGTCTGGCCTGGACAACCTGTCGAAGAACGCGCGCCCGGCGCCTACCTGCTCTCGTAGACCTTGCCCGCCTTCGCGATGCCGCGCGAGATGATGTAGGCCGCCGCGAGGACGATCGTCGCCGTCAGGAACGCGGGCCAGTCGACCGAGTCCGCCGCCACCGTGACGACGAGCGCGACGAGCCAGGCGACGAGGAAGACGACGAGCTCTCCGGTCGGGGCCGGCATCGCCGGCATTGGGTAGTACTGGCGCTCGTAGCTCTGCGCCGGAGGCGGCGGCGGGGGCGGCGGCGTGCTCGACATGCGTCCTCCTTGGCTCGGGCGGTCGCGGCATGCTATCGCGCGCGCCGCGGCGGTCCCCGCCCGCGCGGCCGTTACGATGGCCGCGCCCGGTGCAGCTCTTCCACTACCACCTGGTGACGAGCAAGGTCCGGCTCCTCGAGGCCCGCTACCTCGGGAAGCTCGGCTTCGGGCTCGTGGGCCGCTACGGCTGGAAGGGCGAGGCTTCCGAGTGGTTCGAGCCGGGAACGTCGTGGGAGGAGCTCGACGCCCTCGGCTTCCGGCTGCGGCTGGTGGAGCTCGCGCGCGGCGCCGTCAACGTCGTCCTCCAGCCGGGTCACTGGGAGCATCCGCGCGTCGACCACATCGGCGTCGCCCTCGACGAGGACGGGTTCACCGAGGCGCTCGAGCGCTCGGCCGACCTCGGCCTGAAGATCCAGGATCATCCCGGCAAGCGGACGTTCGTGGCCACCGAGGCGGGCTACCGGCTCGAGCTGCACCCGCCGCGGGAATGGATCGAGGACCTGCTCGCGAACGAGGAGGAGCTCCGTCTCGGCGAGCTGCACCTGCGCTCGCACGACCCGGAGGTGAAGGCCGTCGCGCTGGCGGAGATCCTGGGCGTCGACCGCGTCGACTGCGACGTCGTCGTCGGCGACACGCTCGTCCGCTTCCTCCCCGAGGGGCCCGAAGGGCGCCCCGAGCTCCTGGCCGAGGTGCTCCTCTGAGCGCGTACGGGGAAGCGGGCGTCTCGCTCGCCAAGGCGGAGGAGGTCGTGGAGCGGCTGCGGGCCGCGGTCGCCTCGACCCGGACGGAACGCGTCGTGGGCGGCTTCGGCGCCTTCGCGGGGCTCTTCGCCCTCGACGACGAGCGCCTGCTCGCGGCGACGACCGACGGCATCGGCACGAAGATCGTCCTCTCGCGCCGCGCCGGCCGGCTCTTCGACGCGGGCGTCGACCTCGCCGCGCACTGCTCAAACGACCTGCTGACGACCGGTGCCGACCCGCTCTTCTTCCTCGACTACGCGGCGGCGGGCACGCTCGACCTCGAGGAGGTCGGCGAGCTCGTGGCCGGCGCCGCCTCCGTCTGTCTCGAGACGGGCTGCGCGATCCTCGGCGGAGAGACTGCCGAGCTGCCGGGGATCTATCGCAACGGCGAGCTCGACTTCGCCGGGACGATGGTCGGGCTCGTGCGCCGGGCGGACCTCGTGGACGGCTCGCGCTGCGAGCCCGGCGACGCGGTGCTCGGGCTGCCCTCCTCCGGGCTGCACGCGAACGGGTTCACCCTCGTGCGGCGCCTGCTCGGGGACGACGACTTCGATCCCGACCTGCTCCTCCCGCCGACCCGCCTCTACCTCGACGAGGTTCGACGCCTCGCCGAGCGGTGCGACGTGCGCGCCCTGGCGCACGTGACCGGCGGAGGCATACCCGGGAACCTGCCGCGCGCGCTTCCGGCAGGGTTGAGCGCGCGCCTCGATCCCGGCTCCTGGGAGCGCCCGCCCGTCTACGCGTGGCTGGCGGCCCGCGGCGTATCCGAGGAGGAGCAGCGGCGCGTCTTCAACCTCGGCATCGGCTACTGCGCGGTCGTCCCGGCCGCGGACGCGAAGCGCGCCGGGGTGCCCGTGATCGGAGAGCTCGTCGAGGGCGTGCCGGGAGTGGCCTGGGCAGACGAGGCGTGATCGGCGTCCTCGTCTCGGGCCGCGGCACGAACCTCCAGGCGCTGCTCGACGAGGCGCTCCCGATCGCAGCGGTCGCCTCGAACGTGCCGGGTGCCGGGGCGCTGGCCCGGGCAGAAGCTGCGGGGGTCCCCACGGCAGTCTTCGCGCTCGCCGACTACGGCTCCCGCGAGGAGCGCGACACCGCCATGGCGGCCTGGCTGGCCGGCCACGACGTCGAGCTCGTCGTCTGCGCCGGGTACATGCACCTGCTCACGCGGCCGTTCCTCGCGCGCTTTCCGGCGCTCAACGTCCACCCGTCGCTCCTGCCCGCCTTCCCCGGGACGACGCCCGTCGAGGACGCCCTCGCCGCGGGCGTCCGCGAGACCGGCGTCACGGTCCACGTCGTGGACGAGGGAGTCGACACCGGCCCCGTCCTCGTGCAGGAGCCGGTGCCGGTCGAGCCCGGCGACACCCCCGAGTCGCTGCGCGAGCGGCTGCACGCGGTCGAGCACCGCCTGCTCCCCGCGGCCGTCCGCCGCTATCTGGCGGGCGGATTACGCTCCTGAGCGGCGATGCAGGTCGGGCGAGCGCTCATCTCGGTGTTCGACAAGACCGGCCTCGACCTGTTCGCCCGCGGCCTCAACGACCTCGGCATCGAGATCGTCGCGAGCGGCGGGACGGCCGCCTACGTCGCCGAGCTCGGCATCGCCGTCGTCCCCGTCGAGGAGCTGACCGACGTCCCCGAGCTGCTCGGCGGCCGCGTCAAGACGCTGCACCCGGGCATCCACGCCGGCATCCTCGCCCGGCGCGGCCGGGAGGCCGACCTCGACCAGCTCCGCGAGCACGGCATCCGCACGTTCGACCTCGTCTGCGTCAACCTCTACCCCTTCCAGAGCGTCACCGGACGCCGGAACGTGCGCGAGGAGGAGGCAGTCGAGATGATCGACATCGGCGGCCCCGCCCTCCTTCGCGCTGCGGCGAAGAACTTCCTCGACGTCGTGCCGGTCTGCGAGCCGGCCCGCTACGGCGAGCTCCTCGACCTCCTCGCGGCCGGCGGCGTCGACCTCGACCTCCGGCGGCGCCTCGCCGCCGAGGCCTTCGCGCACACGGCCGCTTACGAGGCGTCGATCGCCACGTGGTTCGCCGACGTCGAGACGTTCCCGCCGCAAGTCCTCCTCTCGCTGGAGCGCCAGACCGGCCTGCCCTACGGCGAGAACCCGCACCAGCGCGCCGCCTACTACTCCGAGGCGGGCGTCCGCCGGCACCTGCTCTCACGCGTCGAGCAGCTGAACGGCAAGCCGCTCTCGTTCAACAACCTCAACGACCTGGACGCGGCGCGGGCGCTCGCGCGCGAGTTCGCCCTGCCGACCTGCGTGATCGTGAAGCACGCGAACCCGTGCGGCTGCGGCGTCGCCGCGACGATCGAGGAGGCGTACGAGAAGGCGCTCGCCGCCGACCCGGTGTCCGCCTACGGGGGCGTGATCGCGCTGAACCGCAGGGTCTCGGCGGAGCTTGCCGCGCGTCTCGGCGAGCACTTCGTCGAGGTGCTGATCGCGCCCGACTACGAGGAGGAGGCGCTGGCGGCGCTGCGGCGCAAGGAGGCGTTGCGCGTGCTCGCCGACCGCGAGCGGCGCGGCCCGGTGCCCGGCGATCGCGACTACCGGCGCGTGCTGGGAGGGTTCCTCGTCCAGGACGCCGACACGGAGGTGGACGACCGGGAAGGCATGGAGGTGGTCGCCGGGGAGGCGCCCGACGAACGCCTTTGGGGCGACCTCCTCTTCGCGTGGCGGGTCGCCAAGCACGTCGCCTCGAACGCGATCGTCGTCGCCCGCGACCTGCAGACGCTCGGCATCGGCGCCGGCCAGATGAGCCGGGTCGACGCGGTGCGGCTCGCGCTCGGGAAGGCGGCGGAGCACGGCCACGACGCCGCGGGCGCCGTTCTCGCCTCCGACGCCTTCTTCCCGTTCGCGGACGGCCCGCGCCTCGCGCTCGACGCCGGCGTCACCGCCGTCGTCCAGCCGGGCGGGTCGAGGCGCGACGAGGAGGTCGTCGAGGCGGTACGGGAGGCCGGCGCGACGATGGTCTTCACCTCCCGCCGCCACTTCCGGCACTAGCGCTCCTGGGCGCTTCCGGCTCGATCGCCGAGCCGCACGGCCTCGATCTCGTCGTGGGCCGCCTGGAAGGCGTCCAGGACGGCTGCGTCGAAGAGCGTCCCCCGCCCCGCCTCCAGCATCGCGCGCGCCTCGTCAGCCGTGTGCGCGGCCTGGTAGACCCGCTCGCTCGTGAGCGCGTCGAAGACGTCGGCGACCGCCGCGATACGTCCTTCGAGGGGGATCTCCTCACCCCGCAGGCCGCGCGGGTAGCCGGAGCCGTTCACGCGTTCGTGGTGCGTTAGGGCGATGCTCGCGGCGAGTTCGAGCAGCGGCGAGCCCGACCCGGCGAGGAGCCGGTGGCCGAGCTCGGGATGGCGCCGGACGGCGTGCCACTCCTCGTCCGTGAGCGCGTCCGGTGTGGCGAGAATCGAGTCCGGGATCCCGATCTTGCCCACGTCGTGCAGGAGCGCGGCGAGACGGATCTCCTCGCAGCCCGCCTCGTCGACGCCGAGCCTCCGCGCGAGGACGGCGCAGTAAGAGCTCATCCGCTCGACGTGTCGGCCCGTCTCGACGTCACGGTACTCGGCCGCGAGGGCGAGCCGGCGGACGGTCTCCTCGTACGCCGACGTGAGGACGTTGCGCTCGAGCTGGCGGCGGCGCAGGGCGTTGGCGACGCCGATCGCGAGGGCGCTCTCCGGCACGGGCTTCGTCAGGTAGCCGTAGCAGCCGAGCTCGAGCGCCTCCTCCCACACCTCGGGATCCTCGATGCCGCTGATCATGAGGGCGGCCGTCTCGGGGTGCGAGCCGGCCAGCTCCCGCACGACGTCGAGACCCGACTCGCCGCCCAGCCGCACGTCGCAGAGGAGGAGCTCGGCCGGGCGCTCGTCGAGGAGGCGCCTCGCCTCGACGCCGTCGGCGGCCTCGCGGCAGGTATGGCCGCCCCGCTCGAGCAGCGTGCGGAGCAACGAGCGCATGCCCGTGTCGTCGTCGACGATGACGATGTCGGCCAACGGCACCGAATACGCTACCGCGCGTGGGCCGCGAATACCCCACCGTCCTCGATCTCGTCGGGCACACGCCGCTCGTGCGGCTCCAGCGGCTGGGCCCGGAGGGCGGCCCGACGCTCCTCGCGAAGCTCGAGTACATGAACCCGGGCGGGAGCGTCAAGGACCGGATCGGTCTCCGCATGATCGAGGCGGCCGAGCGCGAGGGGAAGCTGCGCCCGGGGGGCACGATCGTCGAGCCGACGAGCGGCAACACCGGCGTCGGCCTCGCCATCGTCGCGGCGCTGAAGGGCTACCACTGCGTCTTCGTGATGCCGGACAAGATCGCCGAGGAGAAGCGCGCCCTCCTGCGCGCGTACGGGGCCGAGGTCGTCATCTGCCCGACGGCCGTGCCACCGGAGTCGCCCGAGAGCTACTACTCGGTCTCCAACCGGCTCACGGAGGAGATCCCCGGCGCCTTCAAGCCCGACCAGTACTCGAACGAGGCCAACCCGGAGGCGCACTACGAGACGACCGGGCCCGAGATCTGGGAGGCGACCGGCGGCGAGGTCGACGCGATCGTCTTCTCGGTCGGAACCGGCGGGACGATCTCGGGGACGGCGCGCTACCTGCGCGAGCGCAAGCCCGACCTCCTCGTCGTCGGCGCCGATCCCGAGGGGTCGATCTTCTCCAATCCGGACCACGTGCACCCGTACCTCGTCGAGGGCATCGGCGAGGACTTCTGGCCGACGACGTACGACCCGTCACTCGTCGACGAGTACGTGACCGTCTCGGACCGCGATTCGTTCCGCACGGCGCGCCGGCTCGCGCGCGAGGAGGGGCTGCTCGTCGGCGGCTCCGGGGGCACGGCCGTCTGGGCGATGCTCCAGGTCGCGAAGCGCTTCGGCCCCGAGGCGACCCTCGTGACGCTCGTGCCGGACTCGGGCCGCGGCTACCTCTCGAAGCTCTACGACGACAACTGGCTCATGGAGCACGGCTTCCTCGAGCGCGCCGCCCCGGCGACCATCGAGGAGGTCCTCGCCTTCAAGCGCCAGGAGGAGCCCGAGCTGCCCGAGCTCGTCACCGTGGAGAGCCACCAGCGGATCGGCGAGGCGATCGACCTCATGCAGCGCTGGTCGATCTCGCAGATCCCCGTCGTCCGCCACGACGGGCCCGCGTCGCTCGCCGACGTGGTCGGCTCGATTCGCGAGCGCGGCCTGCTCGACCGCGTCTTCCGCAATCCGGACGCGCTCGGCGACGAGGTCGCCGCCGCGATGGAGCCGCCCCTCCCAGCGGTCGAGATCGCCGAGTCCGTCGACACCGTCTTCGCCGACCTCTCCGCCGGGAACCCGGCCGTCGTCGTCGCCCGCGCCGGCCGCCCCGTCGGCGTCATCACGCGCGCCGACCTCCTCGAGTACCTGGCCCACGGCCGCTCGGCCTAGTCCTCCTCGGCCGTGTCAGGTGCCTGGCACCAGACACGGCGCCTGCAGCCATGTGCACCGACCCGCGGTTCGCGCCGGAAGCCGGGGGTTCGCTGCAGGCCGCGTCCTCGCGAGACGCGTCAGGTGCCTGGCACCGGCCGTGGCCGTCGAGGACGAGTGGGGCCGCGCGTAGACTGATGCCGTGGATTTCGAGACGCGCGCCATCCACGAGGGGCAGGAGCCGGACCCGGCGACCGGCGCCGTCATCACGCCGATCTACCAGACGTCGACGTACCTCCAGGACGCGGTCGGCGTCAACAAGGGATACGACTACTCGCGCTCCGGGAACCCGACGCGAACGGCGCTCGAGACCTGTCTCGCCTCGCTGGAAGGTGCCGAGCACGGGCTCGCGTACTCGTCGGGCCTCGGCGCCACGACGACGATCATGCACCTCCTCGGGCCGGGCGACCGGGTCGTCTCCGTGAACGATGTCTACGGCGGCGTCTACCGGATGTTCTCCCAGATCTACGAGCCGAAGGGCTACCGCTTCACCTACGTCTCCGCCGAGCAGATCGCGGCCGGCCTGGAGGAGCACCTGGACGGGACGACGCGGATCGTCTGGCTCGAGACGCCGACGAACCCGCTCCTGAACGTGATCGACATCCACAAGGCGGCCGACGCGGCCCACGCGGCCGGCGCCCTTGTCGTCGTCGACAACACCTTCGCCACGCCGTACCTCCAGCGGCCGCTCGAGCTGGGCGCCGACCTCGTCCTCCACTCGACGACGAAGTACCTGGGCGGTCACTCGGACGTCGTCGGGGGCTTCGTCGCCACGAAGGACCCGACCGTCGCCGACCGGCTGCGCTTCCTGCAGAAGTCGCTGGGCGCGGTGCCGGGGCCGTTCGACTGCTGGCTCGTGCTGCGGGGCCTGAAGACGCTCGCGATCCGCATGGAGCGCCACTCCGAGAACGCGCGCGCCCTCGCCGCCTTCCTGGCGGGCCACCCGGCCGTCGACCGCGTCTACTACCCGGGGCTGCCGGAGCACCCCGGCCACGACGTCGCCGCGAACCAGATGCGCGACTTCGGCGGGATGATCTCGTTCCTCGTCGCCGACGCCGAGGAGGCGGAGGC
>JAICGP010000106.1 GCA_025923055.1 Thermoleophilia bacterium | reverse complement strand
GTCGAGGCGCTCGAGGATGACGGCGAGGTCGCGGAGCGCCGCGTTCCGCGTTTCTCGCGTCCGCTGGGAGACGAGGATCGAGACCACGACGCTCGTCACCAGCGGGATCAGGCCGAGGCCGATGAGCATCAGGACCGCACCTGTCACGCGGCCGGCCGTGCTCTCGGGCACGATGTCGCCGTAGCCCACCGTAGTCACCGTTGTGACCGCCCACCAGAGCGCGTCGCCGAGGGTGTCGAACGCCGGGTCGACGAGCCGCTGGAGGAGCGCCGCCACGAACGCGAGCGTCGCGGCGAGGCCGATGATGAGCGAGACGGCGAGGCGCATCGAGATGTCGAAGCCCTCGTCCTGGAGCCAACGGCGGCGCGGATCGGCCATCGGCGCCAGAGTTCGCCGGGCCGCGCGGAGACCCTGCCCTTACGCGTGAACGTGCTCGGTCCGCTCCTCCCGCCGTTCCAGAGCGGTCGCGGTCAGCCACGCCGCGGCCGCCGCGAGGACACTTGCCGGAACCGCGTCGAATCCTTGCGTTCCGACGAGCAGCGCCGCGAACACCATGGGCGCGAGCAGCAGCCGGGCCTGAGCCGCGGTACCGGCGGCTGCGCCGGCTGCCAGGGCCACGGTCGGCGAGATGTCGAACCAGACGGCGGCGAGCGCCGCGAGGCCGACGCCGAGGAAGATGGCGGGGAAGATGGGCCCGCCCCGGAAGCCGCACGAGAGGCTGACGAGGTAGGCGAGAGCCTTCGCGACGAGCAGGACGAGGACGACCCTCGTCGAGTCCTCGGCGAGCAGCGCCGGAATCGAGGACTGGCCCGAGAAGAGGATGTCCTCCGACCTCGCCCCGAGCGCGTCGCCGGCCACCGCGAGCAGCCCGACCGCGAGGCCGCCGGCCAGCAGGAGGACTGGCATCGCGGCGCGCGCTTCTCCGTAGCGGCCGAGCCGGCGCGCGGATCCGGACAGGGGCACGAGCAGGAGCGCCGTCGCGATGCCGACCGCGACCGCGACGACGAGGTCGAGGAGGTGCGTCCCCTCGTACAGCGGCAGATCCGGCACGGTGAGGCCGGGCGCGTCGAGGCCGCCCCACCCGCCGAAGCCGACGAAGATGAGGTAGCCGATCGCGGCGGCGACGAAGCCCGGCAGGAGCACGGGGATGAGGGCGGCACCCAGTCCGACGGCGCCCTCCATGAGCAGGATGCCGGCCACGATGGGCCCGCCGAACAGCGCCGAGATCGCCGCGAACGAGCCGGCCGTCGCGAGGACGGCCCGCTCCTTCTCGGCGAGCTGTGCGAAAGAGGTGACGCCGAGCGCGACGGCGGAGCCGAGGGCCACGACGGGCGCCTCCGGGCCGAGCACGGCTCCGAAGGCGAGCGTGCCCAGGCCGGCGAGCGCGATCCCCACGGTCCAGGCGAGCGGCGTCGGCGCCAGGGTGAATCCATCCACCGGCGCATGCCCGCCGTCGCCCGGGAAGGCCAGCCGTGCGACCACGACGATCGCGGCGCCCGCGACCGGCAACCCGACGACGAGGTACCACGGCGGCGCCGACGCTCCCAGCACGTCTGGGAGGTCGGTCCAGAGCCAGTGCTGGAGGTAGTGGACGAGGGCCAGGAAGAGGGCCGCGACGAGCGCCGCCGGCGCTCCGACCGCCGCCGCGAGGGCCACGAGCCGGAGGTAGCGGCGTCCCGTCGCCGGCCAGGGACGCTCGGGCTCGCTTGACCGCGTAGTCACGAGAGGAAAATATTGCCGTGGTGCCTGGACGACGATCGTCGGTCGATCGCCGTCCGCTGCGGCAGGCCGGGGTAAAGCCGTCGAGAGAGGAGACCGCAGTGACCGAGTACGAGCGAAGGCGGGACGAGCCCGAGGTGTCGGGCTGGGCGCTCGGCGGAGCGAGCTTCGCCGCGACGATGATGGTCGTGATCGGGTTCTTCCAGGTGATCGCGGGATTGACCGCGATCATCGACGACGAGTTTTTCGTCGTCACGCGCAACTACACGTTCGACCTCGACGTGAGCGCGTGGGGCTGGATTCACCTCATCCTGGGAATCCTGCTCCTCGTGACGGGCTACGGCCTCTTCTCCCGCGCCCTCTGGGCGGGAATGGCCGCGCTCTTCCTCGCCGTGCTGACGGCGGTCGAGAACTTCTTCTTCATTCCCTACTACCCGTTCTGGGCGATCCTCGTGATCGCGCTCTCGGTCTGGGTGATCTGGGCGCTGACGAGGCCGGGCGTGTTGAGAGCGTGACCGGCATCACTCGAATGCGCTGACGGCGAAGGCGGTCGCGAAGCCGAGGGTGGTGAAGATGCCGGCGAGCTTGCCCCCATGCTCGAAGGCCTCGGGCATCATCGTGTCGGCCAGCATGGTGAGGATGGCGCCGCCTGCGAAGGCGAGCACGAACGCGCCCACGCTCGGGGAGGCGCCTTCGAGGAGCCCGTAGCCCGCGAGGGCAGCCAGGCCGGAGATCGCCGTCACGCCGCCCCAGAGGAGGAGGATCCGTGACGGGCGCCAGCCGCCCGCGGCGAGCCCGGCCGTGGCCGCCACGGCCTCCGGGAGATTCGAGAGAAAGACCGCCACGAGCATCGCGGCGCTGACAGCGCCGCCTTCGAGCAGCGTCAGGCCGATGACCGCGGACTCGGGGATCCCGTCGAGAACGATCCCGAGGACGATCGCCAGCGCGGCGCCGCCGGCCTGCTTCCGGCCGATGCTCTTCCGCCCCTCGCCTCCGAGGCGGTCGACGAGAGCGTCGCCGAGCGAGAAGGCGGCGCAGCCGGCGAAGAGGCCGAGGGCGACGTCCCGCAGAAGCTGCGACTCCTCGAAAGCCTCCTCCACGAGCTCGAAGGCCACGGCGCTGATCAGGACGCCGGCTCCGAACGCCATCACGAGTCCGAGGGCGAGCCGGCCGATCGAGACGCGCAGCGCCAACAGCCCGCCGAGCACGAGCGACGAGCTTGCGAGAAGTCCCCAGGCGAGGGCCTCGAGCACCGGCTAGCCCGCGGCGCTTACCTTCGGCTCCGTGCCCACCCGGCGGGCACGTCGGCGCCGCCCTCCTCGGCGATGCGCTCCCGGAAGCGTACGAAGGTCGGGTGCGAGGCGATCTTCCCCGCGACGAGGGCCTCGCCCTGGCGGAACGCGGGCACCCGGCCGAGCAGACCGTCCGGAACGAACGAGAAGGCCTCGGCGAGATGAGCGAGGTCGGCGCGCGAGTTGACGCGCATGAGGACGAGGTTGTCGCACTGCGTGAGGACGTTCTCGTGCACCTTCTGCGGGCGTTGCGTCGAGACGAGCAGGTAGAGGCCGAACTTCCGCCCCTCGGCGGCGATCCGGACGGCCTGCTCGCTCGCGAGCGCGGTGACCGGGTCCTCGGGCTCCTGCGGACAGACGTTGTGGGCCTCGTCGACGACGATCAGGGTCGGCTCCCGGTCGGCCCGCCGGCGCCACAGCGCCTCGAGGACCGCCGCGGCCGCCGTGCTCTGCTCCCCCTGCGTCGGAAGGGAGCCCAGGTCGACCACGAGGCAGCGCTCGCGCCGCTGCTCGACGTCCTCGACGACGGACTCGGCGCGGTCGCGCGCCCAGATGTCCCACGCGGAGACGCCGAGGTTCGCGGCGCGCAGGCGAAGCGCCCGCGCCGCCGGGTCCTCGGAGACGGTGAGCTCCTCGAGGGTCATGCCGTGCTCTCCCAACAGCTCGTCGACGAGCGCGAACTCCTCACGGTCGGCGACTGGGTCCAGGTCGAGCACCGCGGCGCGTGTCGCCGGCTGCAGCTCGCGCAGGCGGAGCCTGAGACCGTCCCCGGCTCGCCGCACAACTACGCCGCGCGTCGCCTCTGCGTAGCGGACGGCCTCGTCCTCCGCGACGCCTGGCCGCAGCGCAGCGAGCCGGACGTAGTCCGAGTTCGGATCCAGGACGACGAGCCGCAGGTCCGTCTCGAGCAGCAGCCGCTCGAGCATGACGCCGAGCGAGTACGTCTTGCCCGACCCGGACTGGCCGCAGAGGAAGGTGTGACGGTCGAAGCCGGCCGCGTCGAGACTCGCGGGAACGGCGGGCGCCAGGAGGAGGCTGCCGATCTCCAGCATCGCGTGCTCGGGCCGCGCCGCGTCGAGCCAGCGGGCCACCTCGGCGTCGTCGGCGGGGCGGGCGATGGCGTCGTGGAACGGGCGCCCGTCGCCGCCGAGGACGACTCCCTCTCCGCGTGCGATTCGAATCGTCATGCGCGCGCGCAAGGACACCGCGCCCTCGTCCGCCGTCAGCTCCGAGCCTTCGACAGACGCGAGCTCGAGCGTCACCACCTGGCCGAGCCGCGCCCCGTCCTCGCTCTCGAGCACGACGTAGCCGCCCGCCTCCAGCGCGAGGCCGTACAGCGAGGACTGGACCTCGAAGCGCCGGCCGTCGACCGAGGTGGCAAGGGGCAGAATCGACTCCTCGATCTGCCGGCGCAGCGCCCGGAAGTCGGCCGTTCGCTCGTCGAGCGTCACCGCGGTGATCAGGGCATGCGCCCGGTGGCGCGCAGCGCGTCGTCGCGCGGGGAGGAGGTGGGCGCCTCCGCCGAGGAAAGCGTCGGCAGCCGCCCGAAGGCGATGTATGCGAGCGACCCGAGTGCGGGGAGGACGATGATCGCCGCCACCCACGCGGCCCGCACCAACCCCGACAAGTCGCTCCGTCTGAGGACGAGATCGAGGATGCACGTGACCCAGAGGATCGTGAGCGGGATGAAGATCGCCAGGAGGAAGAACGCGTCCCAGAAGTCCACGGTGCGGCGATCCTACACCGGGGCTCCGCCCGCGCGATCGGGCTCTCTACCGCTCCCGACGCGCGGACGTCCGCGCTTCCCAGACGACGGCGTTCAGCTCGGCGGACCACACCACGCCGCGACCGACGAGGAAGAGGTAGAAGAGCGCCGTCGTGGCCAGGCCCAGCACGCCGTAGAGCTCGGATGCGTTGGCGAGCTTGGTCTGGAGGAAGTAGGCGGTGAAGACGTGCAGCGCCTGGACCCCGACGGCGAAGACGACCGCGCCCGGCAGGAAGGCGGTCCACGGGACGTCGGGTGACGGAAGGCGCATCGAGATCCAGAGCCAGAGGGCCCCGAAGACCGCTCCGACTGCGAGCGTCGCGAGGAGTCCGATGGAGTCCGGCGCGTTCGCCCGCACCCAGCCGGCTGCCGCACTGACGGCGACGAGCACCACCGGGGCGGCGAGGACGAGCCCGAGGGCCTTCGGCAGGTTGCGCAGCGGCGGAGGCGTGATCCGCCAGGCTGCCCCATGGACGAGCCGCAGCGCCCGCAGCAGCCCGTAGCTCGACCAGAGGACGAGGAACGCTCCCGAGAGGAGGAGCCACCACCGCGCCGTCTCGGACTGTTCGGCCGACGTGGCGATCGTGGAGGCCAGCGCGCTCGTCATGCCGGCCTCGCGGGAGTTCCCCTCGACGTCCGCTCCCGAGGCCGACGCGAAGCCCAGCCCGCCCGCCGAGAGGACGGTCAGCGCGAGCACCCAGAAGAAGAAGCGGTAGGCCAGCCCGCCGCCGAGCACCCCGCCCGCGATCGCCTTGTCGCGCGTGACCCAGCGGAACGCCGTCTCGACGGAGACGTGCTCCGGCCGCTGCTCCTCGAGCTGCGCCCGCAGAGCCAGGCTCCGGGCGCGCGCCGCCCGGCCCCGGGCCCGGAGCGACCGCTTCGGCTCTGGCTGGGTGAGAGGGTCGTCGGTGCGCGGCAGGAGAAGGGGACCTCCCGGTGAACCCTAATTCCGCCGTGGCCTCCGCAGGGCCGTCCCGAGACATCCCGGAAGGCCGACCGAATCGTCGGTTCTTCGCCCTCGCGACGGCGATCGTCCTCGGCGTCGTGCTCGCGGTCTGCGCGCTCCTGATCGGGATCTGGCTCGTCCGCGAGACGATCGTCTGGCTCGTGGCGGCGGGCTTCCTCGCGTTCTCCATCGAGCCGCTCATCCGCATCTTCGTCCGTCGCGGACTCGGCCGCGGGATGGCGACCACGTGCGCGTTCCTCGTCATCGCGGCCGGCATCCTCTTCTTCGCGATCGCGCTCGTCCCCGCCATCGTCGACGGCGCCGAGGAGCTGAAGGAGAACATCCCCGACTACGTCGACGACCTCCAGGACACCGGCGCCTCGGACTCGCTCAACGCCGACGACGCCATCCAGACCGCAGGCAACGCCGCCGAGGGAGCCGCGAGCTTCTTCGAGCGGAGCGGCAAGGTCCTGAGCCTCGTCGGCGGGCTCGCGAGCGCGGGCTTCGCCGCGTTCATGATCTTCACCTTCACCCTCTACTTCCTCGTGTACGGGCGGGAGCTCGTCGACCGGCTGAGCGGGCTCCTGCCTCCCTCGTACCGGGCGCCGTTCGTGGATGCGGTTCGGCGCATCTACAGCGTCAACAAGGGCTACTGGTACGGCAAGTTCCTGATCGGCCTGATCGCGGCGCTCACGACGTTCGTGACGATGAAGCTGCTCGGGCTCCCCTACGCGGCTCCGCTCGCCCTCTTCGTCGGGATCACCGACCTCATCCCGAACATCGGGGCGACGCTCGGCACGATCCCGGTCGTGATCGTCGGCCTCCTCGAGGAGCCCTGGAAGGGCGTCGTCGTCGGCGCGGTGCTGATCCTCTACCAGCAGGTCGAGAACAACCTCGTGACGCCCAAGGTCTTCAAGGAGACCGTCGAGATCCACCCGTTCCTCTCGGTCGTCGCGGTGATCGTCTTCACGTCGCTCTTCGGCATCGTCGGCGCGCTCATCGCCGTGCCCGTCACGAAGGCGATCGAGATCCTCGTCGCGGTCTTCCGGGCCGGGCGGGGCACGGCGGCGGCGCCATAACGGTGCCCGCGACGCGGAGTATCCTCGCCCCGTGAGCACTGCGCCCGAGCCCGCGCTCGTCGAGCCCTCCTCGACGAGGCGACGCGCCACGCGCGTCGGGCTCTGGCTGGCCGGGCTCGCGGCGGCGGCGCTCGTCTGCCAGCTGCTCGGCATCGACCTGCGCGGCTGGATCGCAGACCTTTGGGACGCCATCTCGGGCGTCTCGGTCGGCTACCTCGTCCTGGGGCTCGTCCTGCAGACGGCCCAGACGGTGCTCACCGCGCTCGCTTGGGTCGCGATCCTGCGTGCCGCCTATCCCACGGACGGCGTGAAGGTGCTCCCGATCGTGACGTGCTACGCCGTCGCAGTTGCGCTGAACGGGGTGCTGCCCGCCAACCTGGGCACCCTCACGATGCTCTTCATGTTCACCGCGATCGTCGCGGGCGCGACCTTCACGGGCATCTTCGCCGGCTACCTCGTCCACAAGATCTTCTTCACGGTCGCGGGCACCGCCGTCTACCTCTATCTGTTCCTCTCCGTCCCGGGATCGTTCGACATCCAGCTCGGCGGCCTGCACGACCGTTGGCTCCTCGCAGTCTTCATCACGGTCGGCACCGTCGCCCTGCTCGTCCTCGTGGCGCGAGTCTTCTGGCGCTGGGTCAAGAAGCTCTGGGCGCAGGCCAAGCAGGGCGGCGCGATCCTCGCCTCGCCGCGTGCGTACTTCGTGAAGGTCGTCCTGCCCTCGGCGGGAGGCTACGCCGCGAAGCTCGGCGTCATCGCGGTCTTCCTGGCCGCGTACGGCATCCCGGTCACGTTCCACACCGTGATGACCGTCGTGGGGGGGAACTCGATCGCGAACGTCACCTCCGTGACGCCGGGGGGAGTGGGCGTCAACCAGGCGATCAACGCGGCGTCGTTGCGCGAGGTGACGGACACGGCGACGGCGACGGCGTACTCGCTCGGTCAGCAGCTGATCACGACGGCCTGGAACATGGTGTTCGCGATCGCCCTTGTCTCCTTCGTCTTCGGCTGGCAGGGAGGCAAGCAGCTCGTGTCGACCTCGTACGGGGATGCGAAGCTGAAGGCCGGGGAGATGAAGAGGAGCCGCAGCCGCGAAGAAGGGGAAGCGGACTCCTAGGCGCTCGAGCCGAGGAGCGCCGCCTTCTGGGCCTCGAACTCCTCCTCGGTCAGGGCGCCCTGGTTGCGGAGCGCCGTCAGGCGCTCGAGCTGGGCGATGTGGCTGTCCGCGCGCGAGCCCCGCAGTCCTCCGACGGCGTCGCGCAGGCTCCACTCGCCCGCGGGCGCATCGGGGAACTCGCTGAGGGTGAGCCGGCGGAAGGCCCAGAGGCCGAGGGCGGCCAGGCCCACGAGCACCACGATTCCGATCAGGTTGCGCGTGGCGCGAATCGGGCCCCAGAGCAGCACGAGGACGACGACGAAGGCGAACACGCCCCACACGGCCTCTGGGTGGTCGCGCAGGACTGGCGCCGACCAGCGCCTGAACGCCGTGCCCCGCCGGCCGGGGCCGGCGAGCCAGGTTCCTACGATCACGAGGATGCCGACCGCCGTCAACGTCCGCGCCGAGGTCTTCAGCGTCTCCGTGATGATCCCGAAGGCGTTCTCGGCCGCCGGCCTGTTGCTCGGCGCCTCGACGAGCGAGTCGACGACGAAGTTTCCGGCCACGCGGAGGATCGCGAGGACGGCGAGGCCGACGAAGAGCAGCCCGAACGCGATTCCCCGCAGGGTCTTCAGCCGCCGCCCGGGAGACAGGTACACGGCGAGGGCCCAGCAGGCCAGCGCGATCGCCCAGAGCCATGTGGCCGTGAAGTCGAGGATCCGCACGAGCAGCTGGACGGCCTCGAGCTCGTCGCTCTCCATGATCACGATCGTCCCGGCATCGGCCGGCAGCCTCGCCGCGACGTCTCCGAGACCGACTTGCTCGGCCAGGTCCGAGAGCAGGGGGCTCAGCACCAGGACGACGTCGCCGCCCTCGGTTTGAACCGCTCGCGCCTCGTCCCTCACGACGCGCACGAACCGCTCGTGGGTCACCCGGTTCAGGGCGCTCCACGTCTCGACGACCCGCGGTCTCGTGAGGAGGATGTTCGCCCGCCGCTCGGTGAACTCGCGGAGGCCGGACGCCGCGGGGCCTGCAAGCGGCTGGACGGCGGGCGGCAAGGCCTCCTCCAGGCGCTCCTCGACGTCGACGGAGGAGTAGAGCGCCTCGGTCAGCGTCGCAGCGAGCGCCGCACGCACCTCCTCGTCCTGGAGGAGCTCGTCGCTCGTCGCCACGAAGGTGTCCGTCTCGAGCACGAGGCGGTTCACCCAGATGGCGAGCGCCGCGAGGAGCAGGAGGACCGTGCCGAGGACGACCAGCGCCTTGACTCCCGCGATCCTCCCCGGTCGCCTGAGGTGAAACCGGCGACGGCGCGCATCGGCCACGACGGCGCGAGTCTACGCCGCTGCTTGGCCCCTGTCAGCCGTTCGGGACGGTTTAGCATCCACCCGTGCGCCGTGTCTTCGCAGGCAGACGAGTTATCGGACGCGTTCTCGTCGTCTGGCTCCTGACCGGCGCGGCCCTTCAGATCCTGGGTTGGATCCTTCCCGCCGTCGAAGTCGGCGGCTGGAGGTCGGCGCTCGCCGCGGCGGCCTTGATCGGGATCCTGAACGCGCTGCTCTGGCCGCTCTTCGTCCGCTTCGCCCTTCCGGTCACGGTGCTCACGCTCGGCTTCGCGGGCCTCGTCGTCAACGGGCTT
>JAICGP010000105.1 GCA_025923055.1 Thermoleophilia bacterium | reverse complement strand
GCGCAGGCCGCCGACCGCGTCGCGGCGGGCGAGTTCGACGACCAGTTTCCGATCGACGTCTTCCAGACCGGCTCCGGCACCTCCTCGAACATGAACGCGAACGAGGTGATCGCGGCGCTTGCGGGCGAGGACGTCCATCCCAACGACGACGTCAACATGTGCCAGTCGTCGAACGACGTCTTCCCGTCGGCGGTCCACCTGGCGGCGCTCGACGGGCTCGTGAACGACCTGATTCCCGGCCTGGCGGTGCTCGCCGAGTCGCTCGAGCGCAAGGCGGCCGAGTTCGCCGACGTCGTCAAGTCGGGGCGGACGCACCTGATGGACGCCGTCCCGGTGACGCTCGGCCAGGAGTTCGGCGGCTACGCGGCCCAGGCGCGCCAGGGCATCGAGCGGGTCGAGGCGACGCTCGAGCGCGTCGGCCGCGTTCCGCTCGGCGGCACCGCCGTGGGCACTGCGCTGAACACGCATCCGGAGTTCGCCGGGCGAGTCCGCGAGCGGCTTTCCGCGGAGACCGGACTGACCGTCCTCCCGCCCGCCGACCCGTTCGAGGCGACCGCCGCCCGGGACGGGCTCGTCGAGGCATCCGGGGCGCTCCGGACGGTCGCCGTCTCGCTGACGAAGATGGCGAACGACCTCCGCCTCATGGGCTCGGGCCCCCGCGCGGGTCTCGCGGAAATCGTGCTGCCCGAGCTCCAGAAGGGCAGCTCGATCATGCCCGGCAAGGTGAACCCGGTCATCCCCGAGGTCGTCACCCAGGTGGCCGCGCAGGTGATCGGCAACGACGCGGCGATCACGGTAGGCGGGCTCCAGGGGCACTTCGAGCTGAACACGTTCGTACCCCTCATCGCCCGCAACCTGCTCGGCTCGATCGGCCTGCTCTCAGCGGCGTCCCGCCTGCTCGCCGACAGGTGCGTCGACGGCATCGAGGCGAACCGGGAGACGTGCGAGCGCTATGCCGAGCTCACCCTCTCCGCCGCCACGGCGCTCAACCCCTACGTCGGCTACGACAAGGCGACGGAGATCGTCCAGGAGGCGGCGCGAACGGGTCGTCCGCTGCGCGAGGTCGCGCGCGATGCCGGCGTGGCCGAGACGGTCCTCGACGAGGCGCTCGACTACCGCGCCATGGCGCGACCGCATGGCTAAGAGAAAAGCCGTAACTACTTGACACGCGGCGCTCGGAGTCGTTTACTCCCACGGAACCCGCGCGTCCGGGATGCCGCGAGGGGATTCCCACGTCGATGCGCCGCAGTCCGTCGCACGCCCGTCGTGGCTTCCTGGCCGTCAGTGGGGGGAAGAGCCGCGCGAGTGGAGCCGCCGCCAGGCGGCTCCCTCCGCCTTGTGGGGCGCTAGTAGGCGACCGCGCCGCGGCCCGTCTCGGCCGCGTGACGCTGCTCGTCGGCGCGGTACGAGGAGCGGACGAGGGGTCCCGAGAACACCGACCCGAAGCCCAGCGCCTCGCCTTGTTCGCGCAGCCAGCGGAACTCGTCCGGATGCACCCAGCGGTCGATCTGCGCGTGCCTTGAGGAGGGCTGGAGGTACTGGCCGATGGTGACCACGTCGACGTCGTGCTTCCGCAGGTCGGCCATCGTCTCCACCACCTCATCGTTCGTCTCGCCGAGCCCGACGATGATCCCCGACTTCGTCAGCACGGGATAGTCGGCGACCTCCTTGGCGCGGCGCAGGAGCCGGAGCGCCTTGTCGTACGCGGCCTTCGCGCCTCGCATGCGGCGGTGGAGCCGGCGCACGGTCTCGATGTTGTGATTGAAGACCTCCGGTCGCTCGGCGAGGACGGTTCGGAGTGCGTCCTCCTCGACGCCGAGGAAGTCCGGTGTCAGGACCTCGACCGACGCCGCCGGCACCCTTCGCTTCAGGGCTCGGATCGTCGCGGCGTAGTGGCCGGCGCCGCGGTCCGGGAGGTCGTCGCGGTCGACGGACGTGACGACGACGTGGCGGAGCTCCATCTGCGAGGCCGCCTGCGCGAGCCGCAGCGGCTCGAGGGGGTCGGGCGGCGCTTCCGGCCGGCCGGAATGGACGTAGCAGTAGCGGCACGCGCGCGTGCACGTGTCGCCGAGGATCTGGAACGTCGCCGTACCGCGCCCCCAGCACTCGGCGATGTTCGGGCAGCGCGCCTCCTCGCAGATCGTGTGCAGGCGCTGGCCGTGCAGGAGCTCCCGCACCTCGAAGTAGCGGGAGTCCGCGCTCGGCGCGCGCACCTTCATCCACTCGGGGCGACGCGGCCGCTCGGCGACCGGCAGCGACGTCTGCATCGCTCGTCAGTCTAGTGGCCGCGATGGTTCCCGAAGCGCCGCTGCGGGCGACCGAGGAGGGCTTCGTCCCCGAGGGCGACGGCTGGTTCGTCGTCAACGCGCGCGAAGCCCGGTGGTGGGAGGACGAGGCGTTCGGCCCGTTCACCCGCTTCGAGGGGGAGGAGCGCTTCCCCCGCCTCGGCATCAACATCGCCGTGCTCGCCCCCGAGCAGCCGTCCTGCATGTACCACCGGGAGGACGAGCAGGAGGACTTCCTCGTCCTGGCGGGCGAGTGCCTGCTGCTCGTGGAAGGCGAGGAGCGGCGGCTGCGGGCGTGGGATTTCGTGCACTGCCCGCCCGGGACGGATCACGTCTTCGTCGGCGCCGGCGAGAGCGGTTGCACCATCCTCTCGATCGGCACGCGCTCCGGTGGCGGGGTCGTCTATCCCGTCGCGGACGTCGCGCTCCGCCACGGGGCGGGGGTGGAGCGCGAGACCACGTCCGCGGAGGAGGCGTACGCGCGCTGCCCGAAGCCCGTCCCGGCGCACTACCGGGAGGGCTGGCTGCCCTAGGAGGGTGTGCCGAGCTTCGCGTGCAGCGGCTGCGGCCAGAGGCCGGCCAGGCGGTCCACGGCGGGGAGCTCCTCCAGCTCGAGCCCGAAGACCTCGGCGATCGCTCCCGCGGCGGGGCCGCGCACCTCGTCGACGCCGAGCGGACGGCCGAGCTCGCGCGCCATCGTCGTGAAGGCGGCGTCCTCGAGCCCGCAGGCCGTGATCCAGTCCGTGAAGGGCGCCGGATCGAGGTCGACGTTGAGGGCGTACCCGTGCGTCGTGACCCAGCGGGAGATGTGGACGCCGATGGAGCAGATCTTCCGCGGGGGCCGCTCGAGCCACACGCCGGTGAGCCCGTCGATCCGCGCCGCCTCGAGCCCGAAGGCGCCGACCGTTCGGATGACGGCCTCCTCGAGGTCGCGCACGTAGCGCTTCACGTCCCGCCCGTGCCGGTTGAGGTCGAGGATCGGGTAGCAGACGAGCTGCCCGGGCCCGTGGTACGTGGACTTCCCGCCCCGGTCGGTCTCGACGACCTCGACCTCGGCGCCCTCGGGCACGTGGAGCTCGGCCGTCTCGTCCGTCCGCCGCCCCAGCGTGATCACCGCCGGGTGCTCGAGGAGGATCACCGTGTCGGGGATCGCCCCCTGCGAGACGGCCGCGGCGAGCGAGCGCTGCAGGTCCCACGCCTCCGCGTACGGCGTCCGGCCGAGGTCGAGCAGGTAGCCCTGGGCGCTCATGCCTCCCTCAGCGTAGACGGACGCGGGGCCACGGCTGCGGTGGACGCGTGAGCAGTCGGCTAGTAGTCCGACTCGCCCCAGGTCTGGAGACGCTCGCGGAGGTCGCGGAGGAAGCGGCCCGCGAGGGCGCCGTCGACGAGGCGGTGGTCGTACGTGAGGGTCAGGTTCATGATCGAGCGGACGGCGATCACGTCCTCGCCCATCTCGTCCTGCACGACCCACGGCCGCTTCACGACGGCGTAGGTGCCGAGGATGGCGCTCTGCGGCTGGCTGATGACCGGCGTCCCGTGGAAGGTGCCGTAGCCGCCGGGATTCGTGATCGTGAACGTGCCGCCCTGGACGTCGTCGGGCAGGAGCTGCTTGTCTCGCGCGCGCTGCGCGAGGTCGGTGATCGCCTTCGCCATCCCGAGCAGGTTGAGCGTCTCGGCGTTCTTCACGACCGGGACGATGAGGCCCTTGCCGTCGGCGAGCTCGACGGCGAAGCCGAGGTTGACGAAGTTCCGCGTAACGATCGAGTCGCCGCGGAGCTCCCCGTTCACCCACGGGTAGTCCTTCAGCGTCTCGACGGCGGCACGGGCGACGAAGGCGAGGTAGGTCGGGTTGACGCCGTACGACGCCTGGTACTCCTTCTTCAGCTTCTGGCGGATCGCGGCGACCTTCGACATGTCGACCTCGATCGCGCTGGTGACGTGAGCCCCCGTGTCGAGCGACCGGCGCATGTGCTCGGCGATCCCGCGGCGCATCGCGGAGACCGGCTCGGTGCTCTCGCCCGGCTGCAGCTCCGCGGCCGCGGCGGGCGCGGCGGCCGGCTCCGCCGGGCGGGCCGGCGCCTCGGGCGCAGCAGGAGCCTCCGGTGCCGCCGGCTCGGCCGGCGCCTCCGGCGCGCCGGGCGCCTCGGGCGCGGCAGCGGGGCCGCCGGACTCGATGAAGCCGAGGATGTCCTTCTTCGTCACGCGGCCGCCCCTGCCCGTGCCCTCGACCCGGGCGACGTCGACGCCGTGCTCCGCCGCGATGCGCGCGACGACCGGCGAGACGAAGCGCGCGCCCTCGGCCTGGCCGTCCGCCGGAGGAGCGGGCGCGGGAGCGGGCGCCGGTGCCTCGGCGACCGCGGCTGCGTCACCCTCGCCGCTCGAGGCGGCATCCGCCTCGGCGGCCGCCTCCTGCGTCGCCGGCTCCGGAGCGGCCTCCTCGGCCGGCGCCTCCTCGGCCGGCGCCTCAGCGGGCTGCGCCTCGGCGGGCGGGGCTTCTGCGGCGGGCGCGCCGTCGGCGCCCTCGGGCGCGATCACGGCGAGCTTCGTCCCCACCGCGACGGTCTCGCCCTCCTTGACGATGATCTGCTGGACGACCCCGCTCGCGGGGCTCGGGACCTCCGTGTCGACCTTGTCCGTGGAGATCTCGAGCAGCGTCTCGTCGGCCTCGACCGGCTCGCCCTCGGACTTGACCCACTTCGTGATCGTGCCCTCGGAGACCGAGACGCCCATCTGGGGCATGACGACGTCGACGACCGTGCCCGTGGCCATCAGTAGCCGGCGACCTCCTGGAGGCCCGCCACGACGTCCTCGACCTGCGGGATGAAGGCCTTCTCCAGAGGCGGCGAGAAGGGGACGGGCGAGTCGGGCGCCGTGATCCGCTTCACCGGCGCGTCGAGGTGCTCGAAGGCCTCCTCGGCGATCGTGGCCGCGATCTCGGCGCCGAAGCCGCCGGTATGGGTGTCCTCGTGGAGGACGATCACCTTCGAGGTCTTCTCCACCGACGCGAGCACCGCCTTGCGGTCCCAAGGGACGATCGTGCGCAGGTCGACGATCTCCGTGGAGATGCCCTCCGACTCCACCTTGTCCGCGGCTTCGGCGGCCGTGTAGACCATGGCGCCCCACGTCACGACCGTGACGTCGTCGCCCTCGCGGTGGATGCGCGCCTCGCCGAACGGCGTCGCGTAGCGGTCCTCGGGAACGTCGGCCTTGATGCGGCGGTAGAGGTGCTTGTGCTCGAAGTAGAGGACGGGATTCGGATCCTCGATCGCCGTCACGAGGAGACCCTTCGCGTCCTCGGGCGTCGCGGGGCAGACGACCTTGAGGCCGGGGATGTGGGCGAAGCTCGACTCGGGGTTCTGGGAGTGGAACGGCCCGCCGGAGAAGCCGCCGCCCGAAGGGCAGCGGACGACGATGGGGACGGCCGTGCCGGCGCGGTACCGCTGCTTTGCGGCGACGGTCACCAGGTGGTCCCACGCGCACGAGACGAAGTCGGCGAACTGCATCTCGGCGACCGGGCGCATGCCCATGATGGCCGCACCGGTGCAGCTGCCCACGATCGCCGTCTCCGAGAGTGGCGCGTCGATCACGCGCCACGGGCCGAACTCCTCCTGGAAGCCGTGGGTGACCTTGAAAGCGCCGCCGTAGACGCCGACGTCCTCGCCGATCACGTAGACGCGCTTGTCGCGGCGCATCTCCTGGCGGAGGCCGTCCGAGATCGCCTGCAGGTAGGTCTTCTCGGCCATCAGGGCATTACTTGTGGTGCGGCGTGTCGAGGTCCTCGGGCGTCGCGAAGACGCCGTCCAGGAGCGTGGAGACCTCCGGCAGCGGGCTCTCGTCGGCGCGCTTGATCGCGTCGTTCAGGAGCTTCTTCACCTCGGCGCGGATCTCGTCCTCCTCCTCGTCCGTGAAGTCGGCGTTCTCGCGCAGCCAGGAGCGGTAGCTCTCGAGGGGATCGCGCTTCGCCCACTCCTCGAACATCTCCTTGGGGACGTAGAAGGCGTCGTCGTGCACCGCGTGGCCCTCCATGCGGAGGGTGAGGCACTCGACGAGCGTCGGGCCACCGCCTTCGCGCGCCTTCTCGATGGCGCGCTTCGCCTCGCGGTGGACCGCGAGGACGTCGGTGCCGTCGACGACGACGCCCTCGAACCCGTAGGCCTTGGCGCGGTCGGCCACGTGCTCGCACGCGTACTCCAGGTGCGTCGGTGTCGAGTACGCCCACTGGTTGTTGTCGCAGACGAAGACGACCGGCAGCCGGCGCACCGCCGCCATGTTCATCGCCTCGTGCGTGTCGCCGCGAGCCGAGGCGCCTTCCCCGAACCAGCCGACCGCGACCCGCTTCTCCTCCCGGATCCGGAAGGCGAGGGCGCAGCCGACGGCGACGGGGAGCATGGCGGGCAGGTGGCTGACCATGGCGATCAGGCCGAGCCGGTCGTCGGCCATGTGCACGTTGCCGTCCTTGCCCTTCGTGGGCCCGTCCGCCCGGCCCATGTACTGGGCGAAGATCCGCCACGGCTCGACGCCGCGGACGATATGGACGCCCATGTCGCGGTGGAGCGGCGTGCCCACGTCGTCGGGGCCCATCGCGGTCGCGACGCCGACGGCGGCCGCCTCGTTTCCGCGTCCGGTGTAGAAGCTGCCCGGGATCTTCCCCTGCTTGTAGAGGATGTGGCCGCGCTCCTCGATGCCGCGCGTCGTGAGGAGATGGCGATAGATGCCGAGCAGGTCCTCGCGGTCGAGGCCGAACTCCTTGACCTCCGTGAGCGAGCCGACCGGTTCTGCTTCCCTGGCGATCGCCATTCGCGGTCGAACTCTAGCGGGTAGGTTGGGGGCATGGGCAGGGCCGCCGACTGGCTCCGCGAGGAGCGTCGCAAGACCCTCGGCGACTGGGTCGCGTTCTGCCTCGAGTGCGGTCACGTGCAGCGCTACTTCGCCGAGCTCGAGGCGGAGCCGCCCTCCGCCTGCCCCGGCTGCGGCGGCGAGCTGCGGTCGCGCTGCCCGGCCTGCGCCGCCCGGATCGCGAGTGCCTTCGCCGTCGCCTGTGAGGAGTGCGAGGCAGAGCTGCGCCCGGCCGAGGCGTTCGGCGTCCAGATCCGCCGGTCCCCGGGCGCTACTGGATCTCGGAGAAGTGGATGACCGTGACCGTGTCCTCCTCGGTCACGTCCCGGTTGTAGAGCTGCCCAAGGAAGACGGCCATCTCCTCGGTGCGCCTGATCTCCGGGTTGTCCTTCTCGAGCTCTCGCGGAGAGCAGTCGGCGAGCGGCTTCACCTCCACCTTGTCGATCACCGCGTCGAAGATCTTCTGGCGCGGCCCGTAGCGGAGGCCGACGAGCACCTGGACGACCATCCCCTTCTTGTACTTCCCGGCCTTGTTCCCGAGCCGGATCGTCGCCGTCTTCCGCCGGCTCCGCAGCTGGTCGGCGACGATGGGGGAGTAGAAGTTGAGCGCGTACATCGGGCCGTTGCCGGGGGCGAGCGGCATCATACGGCTTCCCCGGCCAGGGCTTCGGCGGCCTTCGCCGCCATCTCGCGCTCGCCGCGGTAGGCGAGCAGGCCGGGCGCGTCCGCGAGCGGCAGCCAGCGGGCCTCGTCCACCTCGAAGGCGAGCTCGCGCGGGACGTTGCCGATGCGGCCGCCGCGGTAGCGGAAGAGGAAGAAGCTCACGACCTTGAAGACGCGTTCCCCGCGCCAGGTGTAGACGTAGCGGACGTCGCCGAGCTTGCCGAGGAGGCGTCCTTCGACGCCCGTCTCTTCGGCAACCTCGCGGGCGGCCGTCGCCGCCGGGTCCTCCCCGCGTGCGATCAGGCCCTTCGGGAGCGCCCAGACGTCCTTGCCGCCGGGCCGGATGGCGGCGACGTACCAGCCTCCCCGCAGCCGCCGGACGACGACGCCGCCGGCGGAGAACTCGCGCCTCACGGCGGCGATGCTACAGCGGGGTATCGTCCGCCCGGTGCGCCGGCTGCTCCTGCTCGTCTGCTCGATCACCCTCGCGGACACGATGCTCTACGCGGCCCTCGTGCCGCTCCTGCCCCACTATCAGGAGGAGTTCGGGCTCTCGAAAGGGGGCGCCGGGCTCCTCGTGGGCGCCTACGCGGCCGGCGCGCTCATCGGGGCCATCCCCGGCGGGATCGCCGCGGCGCGCTTCGGGCCGCGGCGCGCCGTCGTCGCGGGCCTCTCGCTGATGGCCGTCGCCAGCATCGCGTTCGGGTTCGCGGGCGACCCGTGGACGCTCGGCCTCGCGCGCCTCGCGCAGGGCATCGGGAGCGCGCTCTCGTGGGCGGGCGCGCTCGCCTGGCTCGTCGCCGGCACGCCGCGCTCGCGGCGCGGCGAGATGCTCGGCACCGCTATCGGCGCCGCCATCTTCGGCGCCCTCCTGGGGCCGGCGATCGGCGCGCTCGCAGAGTCATTCGGCTCACGGCCCGTCTTCGTCGGCGTGGCGGGGATCGCGGTCGGGCTTGCCGCGTGGGCGCTGCGGACGCCGGCCGTCGACGCGGAGCTCCAGCCGGTGAGCGCCATCCTGCGGGCGGTCCGCCGGCCGCTGATGCTCGGCGCGCTCTGGCTCATGGTCATGCCGGCGCTCCTCTTCGGCGTCGTCGCCGTGCTCGTGCCCCTCGAGCTCGACGACGCCGGCTGGGGTGCTGCGGCGATCGCCGCCGTCTTCGTCGGCGCCGCCGCCATCGAGATGGTCGTCGCCCCGCTGCTCGGCCGCGTCTCCGACCGCCGCGGGCGTCTGCTCCCGCTCCGCTTCGCGCTCGCCGCCGGCGTGCTCGTCACGACGGCGCTCGCGTTCGCCGACCACCCGGCCGCGATCGTGCCGCTCGTCGTGTGCGCGTCCATCTCCTTCGGCGCCTTCTGGGCGCCCGCGATGGCGCTCCTCTCCGACGAGGCGGAGCGGATCGGCCTCGCCCAGGGCTTCGCCTTCGGGCTCATGAACGCGGCCTGGGGCGGCGGCAACTCCGTCGGTCCGCCCCTCGGCGGAGCGCTCGCGGACGTCGCCGGAGAAGCGCTCCCTTACGCGCTCATGGCCCTGCTCTGCGCCGTCACGCTGCTTGCCGTCTCGCGCGGGCGGCGGCTTCTCGGCACTCAGCTGGCGAGAGTGCCAGGCAGCCCTTGATGGGCCACGCCGAGATTCGCTAGAGTGGCGGCTGGCACTCGACTGTGTCGAGTGCCAACACCAAGGAAGTCACTGCGCAAGGAGGACTGCTGGATGAACCTTCAGCCACTGGGCGATCGCCTGATCGTCGAGGCGCTCGAGGAAGAGG
>JAICGP010000104.1 GCA_025923055.1 Thermoleophilia bacterium | reverse complement strand
GTCGCGGGCCCAAGGATAGCATCAGTCCGATGCCCTGGTGGACGTGGGTCGCGCTCGGCGTGTTCGTGCTAGCGCTCGTCGCCACGGCCGCCGTCGCGGGCTTCGCGTTCGGGCGGCTGCGGGGAGCGCGGGCGCTCGCAGAGGAGCTGCAGGAGCGGCTCGACGAGCTCGCCCGGAGCGCCGAGGAGCTCGAGCGCCGGATGGAGCACGCCCAGGCCCGCGCCGAGGACGTCCAGCGGAGCCGAGCGCGGCTCCAAGGGTCGCTCGACCGCCTCTCGGTGCTCACCTGGGCCCTCTCCGACGCGAGCAAGGGCGTCACGCGCGTGCGCGAGGCGTACCTGCGCAAGTGAGCCGGGTCGGCGTCGTCGACCTGGGCACGAACTCGACGCGCCTGCTCGTGGCGGAGGTCGGGGACGGCGCCGTGAGCGAGGTCGAGCGGCGCCTCGTGATCACGCGCCTCGGCGAGGGCGTGGACGAGCGCGGCATCCTCCTCCCCACCGCCGTCGCGCGCGTCCGCAACGTCCTCGGCGTCTTCCGGCGCACGCTCGAGGAGCAGGGCGCCGAGCGGACGCTCGCCGTGGCGACGAGCGCCGTCCGCGACGCGGAAAACGGCGAGGCCTTCCTCGGCGAGATCGAGTGGAGCTACGGGTTCGAGACCCGGCTCCTGACCGGGCACGACGAGGCGCTCCTGACCTTTCGCGGCGTCTCGGCGGGGCGGGAGCTGGGGGAGGACACGCTCGTCGTCGACGTCGGCGGCGGCTCGACGGAGCTCGTCCTCGGGGGCCCGGCCGGCGTCGCGTGGCACGACAGCCTCGACCTCGGCTGCGTACGGCTGACGGAGCGCTTCCTCCACTCCGATCCGCCCTCGTCCGACCAGCTCGACGCCTGTGCCGCCCACGTCCGTGCCCTGCTCGCGGAGCGCGTACCGGCGGAGGCGCTGCCCGTCCGGGCGATCGGCGTCGCGGGCACGGTGACGACGCTCGCCGTCCTCTCTCTCGGCCTCGAGGAGGAGGACCCCGACGTCGTGCACGGCCACGTGCTCGCCGTCGGCTGGGTCGCCGGCCAGGTCGAGCGGCTCGCAACGCTTCCGGTCGCGGACATCCGCGCGCTCCGGGGGATGCACGCCGACCGCGCCCCGGTCATCGTCGCGGGCGCGGTCGTCGTCGCCGGCGTGCTCGAGCACTTCGGCCTCGACGCGCTCGAGACGAGCGAGCGGGACATCATGCACGGCGCCGCGCTCGCTGCCGCCGAGCTCCCCGAGCGGCCCGAGCCCGACGCGCCGCCGGGCGCCTACACCTGCTGCTGATCCTCGGGCGGCTCGTCCTCGGCGAGCCGGCGGAGCACGGGCTCCCGCGCGAGCACGCCGAGCAGCCTGCCGTCCTCCGTCACCGCAAGACGCTCGAGGCCGCGTTCGGCCATGAGGTGGAGCGCCTCGTCGAGCAGGTCGTCGGGGCCGACGGTCGTCACCTCCGTATCGGCGAGATCGGCCGCCGTCAGCGAGCGCAGGTCGCGGCCGGCGGCGACGGCCGCCACGATCCCGGTGGTCGTGACGCAGCCGACCAGCCGCTCGCCGTCAGCGACGAGCACGTTCTCGACGTTGGGCTTGGCGAGCAGCTCCGCCGCCTCGCGCGCCGGGGCGCCGGGCGCGAGCACGCGCGGGTCGGCGACCAGGGCCTCGCGCACCCTCACGGATGGATCCCCCGGGCCCGCAGTGCTGCGGCGACCTCGCGGATCGAGAGGACGAGCGCCGCGCGCCGCAACGGCAGCTCCTCCGCCTCCGCGAGCCGCCAGACTCGGTCGAGCGCGCCACGCATGAGCTCCCCGAGACGCGTCCGGATCTCGGCGGCGTCCCAGAAGAGCCGCTGGATGTCCTGCACCCACTCGAAGTAGGAGACCGCCACGCCGCCGGCGTTCGTGAGGATGTCGGGCAGGATCGGGATGCCTCGTTCGGCGAGGATCTCGTCCGCTGCGAGCGTCGTAGGGCCGTTCGCGCCCTCGGCGACCAGGCGGGCCCGGACGCGATCGGCGTTCTCGCCCGTGAGCTGCTCCTCGGTCGCGGCGAGCACGAGCACGTCGCAGGGCAGCTCGAGCAGCTCCGCGTTCGTGACGTCGTCGGCGCCCGGGAAGCCGGCAACCGCCCCCTGCTCGCGGCGCCAGCCGTCGAGGGCGACCACGTCGAGGCCGTCCGGAGCGTGGACGCCGCCGCCGATGTCGGACACGCCGACGACGCGCGCGCCGCGCTCGGCCAGCTCGCGGCAGGCGACACCGCCGACCTTCCCGCAGCCCTGGACGACGACGCTGAGATCGGAGAGCGTCCAGCCGAGCCGCCGCACGGCCTCCTCGACGACCATGACGACGCCGATCCCGGTCGCCTCGGGGCGCAACACGGAGCCGCCCACAGAGAGGGGCTTGCCGGTCACGATCCCCGGGACCGCGTGCCCGACCTGCATCGAGTAGGTGTCCATCATCCACGCCATCGTCTGCTCGTCGGTGGCCATGTCGGGAGCCGGGATGTCGCGCTGCGGCCCGATGACGGGCAGGAGCTCGGCGGTGAAGCGGCGCGTGAGCCGCTCCCGTTCGCCGTCGGAGAGCGAGCGCGGATTGCAGCGGACACCGCCCTTCGCGCCGCCGTAGGGGAGCCGGAGGAGCGCGCACTTCCAGGACATCCACATGGCGAGCGCCGCGCACTCGCCGAGCGTCACCTCCGGATCGAAGCGGATGCCGCCCTTCGTCGGCCCGAGCACGCTCGAGTGCTGGACGCGGTAGCCCGGGAAGACCGCCATCGACGCGTCGTCCAGCTCGACAGGCACCGCGACGGCGAGGGCGCGCTCGGGGAAGCGCAGCACCTCGGCCAGCCCCGCGGAGACGCCCGCACGCTCGACGACGCCGTCGAGCTGGCCCAGCGCCTGGTGGAAGAGCGGGTCGTCGAGCTCCGGCGGCAGCTCCTCCGCGGGCCTCGCCACGGTGTCTGCCCCGGCCATCCCGCCCCAGTCTACGTAGCCCTCTCGACCACGAGCGTCAGGCCCTCGAGCGCCACCACGCGGACGGGCTCCCCGGCCGCCGCACCCTCGTCGCAGCGCGCACGCCAGAGCTCGCCGCCGACCCTGACCTGGCCGAGCGGGGTGCACGGCGTCACGACCTGCCCGCTCGCTCCGACGAGCGTCTCCGGGCCCATCTGCACCGTTCGCCGGCGCGAGAGCCAGAGCCAGAACGCCGTCTCCGCGACCTCGACCACGGCGGCGGCGGCGACGACCGCCAGGCCCCACGGCGCGGGAAGCACGAAGACGGCCAGGAGAATCGCGCCGACGAGGAGCATCGGCGCGATTCTCCACCGTGCGCGGTCGTCGCCGCGCCGTCGAGGTCAACGCCGGAGGAGGAAGCCGATGACGACCCGGCCGCCCACGACCGCATCCAGCCTCGCCGTCTGCTCGGCGCGGACGGCGCCCTTGCGCCCGAGCCGCAGCCGGCTGACGAGCGCGTCGCCGCGCGGCTGCTTCTCAAAGGCCGCCAGGAGCTGGTCGAACGTCAGGCCGCCGTCCGGCTCGCCGCATTCTCCTCCCTCGTCCTCGAACTCCCCGAAGAAGCCGCCGAAGAAGCACGGGATCTCGGGCGTCGCCCAGGCGCCGCCGATCACGTCGATCCGGCCGCTCCGCCTGGCATTCGCCGGCACCCGCAGCCTGAAGTCGACGGTCTCCGTGCCGGCCCGGTGGGCCGGCTTCAGCACCGCGCGGAGCCGCACGAGCTTGCCGGGCCGGCCGCGCACGAAGTCGCGGTTCACGTACTTCTTCCCGTTCCAGACGAGCACCCGCCGGAGGTCGTACGCCTCGTAGTCCTGCTCGATCTCCAGGACGGGCACGTCCATGCTCGTGACCTCGATGTCCTCGCTCTCGAACGCCTGCAGGAGCTCGGCGGTGAACGAGGGCTCCCAGACGGAGTCGAACGAGATATCCCACGGCGAGGCGTAGTGCGAGCTGCGTGTCAGCTCCCACGTCCTGCCGCCGTCACGCGTGCCGCGGATCGAGTAGGCCATCTCGGCGTTGCCGGGCCCGATCCGGTCGATCGTCACGTCCACGTTCAGGAACAGGTGCGAGAAGGCGAGGAAAGGCAGGAAGTCGGGCATGATCGCCTGGCTGGAGCCCGTGCGCGCCCGACCGGTGTCGAGGTCGGTGACCGTCGAGGTGATCGGCGAGGCGTCCGGCCCGACGCCGATGCGCCCCGCGATCCCGGCCAGCCGGTCCTGCGTGATCGTGCCGATGCTCTCGCCGATGTTCGCGAGCTTGTAGGAGCCCCAGACGGGATCCTGGACGATCGTGATCGTGTCGGCGGCGCGAGCGCCGATCGTCGTCTCCCCGGTCCAGCTCATCGGGTGCCCGAAGGCGACGACCCTCCCGTCGCAGACGAACGTCGTCGTCCCGACGCCGGCCACCGTCACGTCGCCGACGGAGAGCGCCGCGGCGAACGAGTCGCCGGCCCGCAGCGTCCCGGTCGGGTTCGGCGGGTTGCCCGACGCCGACGACCCCATGTAGGCGAAGAAGGGCAGGTTCTGGCGGTCGATCGCCTGCTGCATCCGCTTCAGGCCGCGCTCCGTGAGGCCGGAGGCCGAGAGCGGCGTACGCAGCCGCGTCAGCGAGCCGAGCGCGGCCACGGAGAGCCCGGTCGCCTCGGACATGCGCGCCGCGAGTGCCCGCGGGACGGCGACCGTGCTCGCTGCAGCCTCCTCGTTCGGGACGCCGTCCAGCAGCGACGCCATGTCCTCGGCGGGCGTCAGCCCGGCCAGCGTCGAGCCGCCGCCGGCGAGCCCGTAGGCGATGGCGCCGCCCAGCTCGTACCGGCCCGTCGCCCGGTCGCGGAAGAACACCGGCGAGCCCGAGGCACCGGCCCAGAGGCCGCCCGCCTCGGTGACGGCGCTCCCGCTCAGGTCGGCGATGATGATGTGCCGGCCCGGGCCGACCCCGTCGCGAAGGATCCCGAGCACCTCCGCGTCGAAGGAGACGGGATTCCGCCCGCTCGTCACGGAGAGCGCCGTGCCGCGCAGCCCCGTCGTCACGTCGGCCAGGGGCATGACGGCCGGGCACTCGCCTTGAAGGTCGTCGGGCGGGACGGTCGCCGCTTCCGAGACGCCGGTTCCCGCTGCCGCGGCCGCGGCGACGAGGACGCCCACGAAGCTCCTCGCTGCGCGCCGAACGCTCATTCTCATCTCCTCCGTCTCGCTTCCCGTACGGCCACAGGATGCTGGCGAGTCCAGCATGCGCCTTTCGCGCGGCGATTCCAAGAGTCGCAGGCGATGTCTGGACGAATGGAGAGGCTGGAAGATGCCGGGGGTGAGATTCGAACTCACACGCCCTCGCGGGCAGGGGGTTTTAAGCCCCCCGCGTCTACCGTTCCGCCACCCCGGCCTGTTCAGCGAGCTGCACTAGTTCGAGCCCTGCTGCAACGTGTCCAGCGGGAACTTCTCGGGGGCGTCCCCCTGCGGCCCGCGGTAGTCGTCGATGAACTCGTCGAACGCGTCCTCGTCGAACGTGGAGCACGTCATCTTGTGCGTCCAGGAGGTCAGCACGACCTGGTTCGCGAGTGCAGCCCGCTCCTCCTCGGCGTCCGGCGTGAGCGGCGCCACGATCAGGCCGCGGGTGTCCTCGTTGTACCAGGAGGCGATCTCCGCCACGACCGTGTCCGGGATCTCGCTCCCGTACTGGACCATGACGCCGCCGTGCTCGAGGTTGTGCACGTGATGGAGGGCGGGCACCGGCTGGTCGTAGAGGTTCCAGATCGCCGTCTGCGGGTTGTGAAGCCCGCTCGTGGGAGGCGTGGAGTTGTACTCGTAGTCCTCGGGAAGCTCCTCGACGTGACTCGCGGGCAGGGCCTCGAACGTCTCGAGCCGGCAGCTCCCCGGCCCATCCCCGACGGCGCCGCCCGCGTCGTCGCCGCCCGCGAGGACGAACCCGATCCCGACGGCGCCGGCGGCGATGACGATCGCCGCGGCGACGGCGATGAAGATCAGCTGCGAGCGCCTCGGACTGTGCTCCGGCCGGTACGCCTTGGGAGCCTGGACCGGGCGCTTGGGGGGAGTCGGAACGCGATCCTTCTTGGCCACGGGAAGAAAAACGGTATCAGGCGGTCGCCCTCGTCCCGGCCCCAAGGAACGCCGCGACGGCGTCGAGCTCGGCGACGACGGGCGCCGGCGGGAGCGCCTCGAGAAAGCGGCGTCCGTACGTCCGCGAGCGCAGGCGCGGGTCGAGGATCGCGACGACGCCCCGGTCCGCATGGCCCCGGATGAGGCGGCCGAAGCCCTGCCGCAGCTGCAGGATCGCGCACGGCAGCGCGTAGCCGGCGAACCAGTCGCCGCCCTCGCGCGCGAGGCGCTCGCAGCGCGCCTCGTGGAGCGGGTCGCCGGGCGCCGAGAAGGGCAGCTTGTCGATGACGAGGAGCGAGAGCGACTCGCCCTGGACGTCCACGCCCTGCCAGAACGTCTGCGTCGCCAGTAGCACCGAGTCGACGTCCTGGCGGAACCGCTCGAGCAGGCGCTCGCGCGGCGCCTCGCCCTGGACGAGCACCGGATACGGGATGCGCGGCCGCGCCGCCTCGGCGAGCTCGTCGAGCGCGCGGTACGAGGTCGTGAGGACGAGCGCGCGGCCCTCCGAGAGGCGGCAGAGGCCGACGACCTCGTCCGCGAGGCGAGCCTCGTAGCCGGGCGAGCGCGGCTCCGGGAACGAGCGAGGCACGTAGACGAGCGCCTGCTCGCGGTAGTCGAACGGCGACTCGAGCCGGATGTCGCGCGCCTCGTCGAGGCCGAGACGCCCGCGCAGGAAGCGCGGCTCGAGCGTCGCCGAGACCAGCACGGAGACGGTCTCGCGCTCCCAGAGGAGGTCGCGCAGGAGCCCCGAGACGTCGACCGGCGCCCAGGCGAGCGCCCCCTGCTCCGCCCACGAGACCGCGTCCTCGTCGCCGACGGCCAGGCAGGCGTCGAGGTCGTCGAGCGTGCCGAGCGCCCGGCGCGCGAGCGCGTCGTGGTCCTCCCCCCGGCCCTTCAGCGCGTCGGCCAGCCCGGCCAGGCCGCGGGCGAGCGCGGCGGCCGGCGCCGCCGCCGCCTCGACGTCCGCCTCGCTCAGGCGGCGGCGCCCGCGGCCGGGGTCGAGCCCGGCGAGGAGCTCCTCGCCGCGGCGGTCGACGGCTTCCAGCACACGGGCCGGAGCGGGCGTGCCCGCCTCCCGGCAGGCACGCTCGACGTCCCGGAGCAGGCGCCGGAGGCCGCCGAGTGAGACGCGGCCACCGAACCAGGCCGCCGCGGCCTCCTCGAGCCTGTGCGCCTCGTCGAAGACGACCGCGTCGTGCTCCGGAAGGATCCCGGCGCCCTCGCCCGTCCGCCCGCGCAGGGCGAGGTCTGCGAAGTAGAGAGCGTGGTTGGCGACGACGAGCTCGGCCTCCTGCGCGCGCTCGCGCGCCCGTTCGGAGAAGCACTCCGTCCGGAGCGGGCAGCGGCCGCCGGCGCAACGGTCGGGGCCGACGGCGAGCTCCGCCCAGAGGGTCGCGCGCGGCTCGAAGGGAAGCTCGGCGCGGTCGCCCGTCTCGGTCGTCTCGATCCAGTCGCGGAGGCGCTCGAAGTCCCGCGCGTCCTCCTCGGTGCGAAAGAGCGGGAGCGCGAGGCCCCCAAGGCTCTTGCGGCAGAGGTAGTTCTGGCGGCCCTTGAGGACGGCCACGTCCACTTCCCGGCCGAGCGCGGCGGCCGCCGCGGGAACGTCCTTCGTGAGAAGCTGGTCCTGGAGCGCCTTCGTCGCCGTCGCGATCACGACCCGACTCCCGGAGACGAGCGCGGGCACGAGGTAGGCGAGCGTCTTCCCGACGCCCGTGCCGGCCTCCGCCATGAGGTGCTCGCCGCGCTCGAGGGCGTCGGCCACCTCCTGCGCGAGCGCGGCCTGCTCGACCCGCGGCTCGAAGCCGGGAAGCGCGGCAGCGAGCCGCCCGCCGTGACCGAAGAACGCGCGCATGGGGGACGCTGAGGGTAGAACGTCCACCGGTCAGCCTAGCGAACAGACGTTCGATCCGCTACGCTCCCCGCGTGGAGCAGCGCGTCAGCCTCGTGACGCTCGGCGTCCGCGACCTGGCTCGGGCGCGGACCTTCTACGAGGCGCTCGGCTGGACGACGCGCGCCGCGCCGGACGACGACACCGTGTTCTTCCAGGCCGGCGGAGCCATCGTCGCCCTCTGGGGTCGGGAAGAGCTCGCTGAGGACTCCGTCGCCCAGGACGCCGGCGGTTGGGGCGGGATCACGCTGGCGCACAACGTGCGCTCGCCGGAAGAGGTCGACGCGGTTCTGGCGGAGGCCGAGCGCGCCGGCGCGCGCGTCGCGCGCCCGGGCGCCCCCACGTTCTGGGGCGGCTATTCCGGCGTCTTCCACGACCCGGAAGGCCACGCGTGGGAGGTCGCCCACAACCCGCACTGGACGCTCGCCGGGGACGGCTCCGTCCGGCTCGGCTGAGGCGGGCCCGACCCGTCCGAGGGACGCGTCGCGCGCAGCCATGCCGGGGTCAGGCCCCGTCGTGTCTTCAGGGGCCGCGCCCTTTCGACCACCGACGGCCCGCCCTCGTGCGCCGGCGCCCGATGGCTCCTGGGTTCCCCGAAGCGTGTTGCGCCGTCGGCCCGCTCGCGCGCGCGGATCGGACCGCCTCCTGCAGGCGCGTCTCGTCTGAACACGGCGGGGTCAGGCCCCGTCGTGTTTCGATGCGACAGGTGCGTGCCCGGTCAGCGGCCGCGGAAGGTCGGCTCGCGCTTCTCGAGGAACGCGGCCAGGCCCTCGCGTGCGTCGGCGGTCTCGAAGAGCTGCTCGCAGAGCGCGGCCTCGCGGTCGAGGGCGTGCTCGAGCGCCTCGCGCCTGCCCTCGTCGAGGAGCCGCTTCGAGCCCGCCACGGCGAGGGGCGCGAGGCCGGCGATCCGCTCCGCGAGACGGCGCGCCTCCGACCGGACGTCCTCGGCGACGACGTCGACGAGCCCGAGCCGGAGCGCCTCCTCCGCGTCGACCAGCTCGCCGGTGAGGACGAGCCGGCGGGCCGCGCGCGGCGCGAGCAGGCTGAGGCCGTTCGAGATCGAGAGCCCGATCGCCACCTCGGGGCAGCCGAGCCTCGAGCCCGGGCTCACGACGCCCAGGTCGCACGCGACGACGAGCTCGAAGGCGCCGCCGACGCAGACGCCGTCCACCGCCGCGATCACCGGCTGCGGCGCCCGCACGACCTCGCGGGTCAGCCGGTTGAACGCGGCGATCGTCCCCGCCCACTCTTCGGGCGCGAGCGTCGCCGTCTCGCGGAGGTCGTCGCCGGCCGAGAAGGCGCCGCCTTCCCCGTAGAGGACGATCGCCCGGCCGTCGCCGGCGGCCGCCTCCGCGAGTGCGTCTCCGAGGGCGCGGAGCGTGGCGCGGTCCCATGCGTTCAGCCGCTCTCCTCGCTGCCAGCCGATCCACACCGCTGCGCCTTCCCGCTCCGTGCGCACGCTCACGCC
Organism: Thermoleophilia bacterium; assembly: GCA_025923055.1. GTDB lineage: Bacteria > Actinomycetota > Thermoleophilia > Gaiellales > Gaiellaceae > JAIBJN01. The sequence goes on along the minus strand of JAICGP010000104.1, from coordinate 96 downwards.
GGCGCCTCCTCGCCCGCGTAGACGCGGTAGAGCCGCTTCGCCTTCGTCTCGGTCCGCGGCAGCGACGCGACGCGCACGCGGCAGGTGAATCCGAGC
>JAICGP010000103.1 GCA_025923055.1 Thermoleophilia bacterium | reverse complement strand
GCGATCGCCGCCGCGGCGCGCTCCCGGGAGCCGATCACCGCGTTGGCCTCTTCGACGAGCTGCTCGGGCGTCCGGCCGGCGAGGAGCACACGGCCGAGCGCTCCGGCGATCGCGCCGATCCCGGGCCGGGCGCGGACGATCCTGCGGGCGACGGCGACCGGGTCCTCGCCGACGCGCGCGGCCTCGACGACGGCCTCGACGGCGTGCGTGGCGAGCCAGCTGCCGCCGTGGACCTCGTCGGTCGCGATCTCCTCCACTCGTTCCGTCAACTCGGCGTTCACGGGCGGCAGCGTAGCCTGAATCGACTCGGAAGCGGCCGTGCCGCTGGTAGCCTGCGGCCGATGGCCGAGGCAGAGACCGCGGCGCAGCCCGCGGCGCGACTGGCGGATGCGCCCCTTCCGGAGATCAGCCTCGTCGTCCCGGTCTTCAACGAGGAGCGCACGCTCGAGGAGGTCCACGGCCGCGCGACGGCGACGCTCGAGGCGCTGGGAAAGCCGTTCGAGATCATCGTCGTCGACGACGGCTCCCGAGACGGCACGTGGGCGATCGTCGAGCGCCTGGCCGCCGCCGACACCCGCGTCCGGGCCGTCCGCTTCAAGCGGAACTTCGGCCAGCACCCGGCCATGCACGCCGGTCTCGTCCGCGCGCGGGGCGCCATCGTCGTCACCATGGACGCCGACCTCCAGAACGCTCCCGAGGACCTACCGCGCCTCGTCGCGGCTGTCGAGGGCGGCGCCGACGTGGCGAGCGGCAGGCGCGAGAGCCGCGCCGACTCGTGGGGCCGCACGCTTCCCTCCAGGCTCGTGAACGGCATGCTGCGCCGCTTCACGGGGGTGGACATCGCCGACTTCGGGTGCGCCTTCAACGCCTACTCGCGCTCGGCGCTCGAGCCCGTCCTCGGCATCGTCGGCAAGCAGAAGTTCACGAAGGCGCTCGTGCTCTCGGCGGGCGCCAGCGTGGCCGAGGTCGAGCTCTCGCACCAGGCGCGCGGCGACAGGTCGCGCTACTCGCCGCTCCGCCTCGTCCGGCTCGCCCTGCACGTGCTCGCCGGCTTCTGGCCCCAGCCGATCCAGTGGACGGGCGTCGTCCTCGGCATGGTCTGCGGCGTCCTCACGGCCGTCGTCGGGGTCTGGGGCATCGTCGTCTGGATCGCGCGCAACGACTTCCCCGGCCTCCTCTTCCTGGGCGGCCTCGTCCTCGGCGTGCTCGCGGTGCAAGGGTTCATGCTCGCGCTCGTCGGGGAGTACCTGGGGCGAATCCAGCGCGACGTGGAAGGCCGCCCTCTCTACACGATCGACCGCGAGCTGACGTGATCAAGAAGAAGATCCTCGTGACCGGCGGAGCCGGCTTCATCTCGTCGAGCTTCGTGCGCCACCTCCTGACGAAGACGCCGCACGACGTCGTCTCGCTCGACGCGCTCACGTACGCGGGCAACATGGAGAACCTCACCGACGTGCTCGGGCACGAGCGGCTCTCGTTCGTGCACGGGGACATCCGCGACCGCGACCTCGTCGGCGACATCGTCGGGCAGGTCGACGTGATCGTGAACGCGGCCGCGGAGTCGCACGTCGAGAAGTCGATCCTCGAGGGCGCGCGCGAGTTCGTGACCACGAACGTCGAGGGGACGCAGATCCTCCTCGACGCCGTGCGGCGGCGCCCGGTGGAGCGCTTCGTCCTCATCTCCTCGAGCGAGGTCTACGGGACCGCGGAGCGCGATCCCATGGACGAGGAGCACGCCCTCAATCCGCGGAGCCCGTACGCGGCCACGAAGGCCGGGGCCGACCGGCTCGCCTACGCCTACTTCGTCACCTACGGCCTCCCGATCGTCATCCTGCGGCCGTTCAACAACTACGGCCCGTTCCAGCATCCCGAGAAGGTCGTGCCGCGGTTCATCACCCAGGCGCTCGCCGACCGGCCGCTCACCATCCACGGCGACGGGCACGCCTCGCGCGACTGGCTCTACGTCGAGGACCATGCCGAGGCGATCGACGCCGTGCTCTGCACCGACATGGACTCGATCGCGGGCGAGGTCGTCAACCTCGCCACCGGCGCCGACATCTCGGTGTCCCAGATCGCGAGCATGGTGCTCGACGTGCTCGGGAAGCCGGCCACGCTCAAGGAGCACGTGCCCGAGCGGCCCGGCCAGGTGCACCGGCACATCGGCTCGACCGACAAGGCCGAGCGCCTGCTCGGGTGGCGCGCCCGGGTCTCCTTCGAGGACGGGCTGGAGCGCACCATCGCCTGGTATCAACAGAATCGTCTCTGGTGGGAAACAGCCCTTCGCGCCGAACGCACGGCGAGCCGAAGCGCCTCCTAGTCCTGGGGGCGGGCCCGGCCCAGCTCGGGCTGCACCGCGCCGCCCGGGAGCGAGGGCTCTTCGTCATCGCCTGCGACAGGGACCCGGCCGCGGTCGGGTTCAAGTATGCGCACAGGCGCGCGGTCGTCTCGGTCGAGGACGAGGCGGCCATCAGCAGGCTCGCCCGCGCCGAGCGGGTGGACGGGATCATCGCGCCCGGCGTCGACTGGCCGGTCGCCCTGGCGGCGCGCGTCGCCGCTCACGCCGGGCTGCCGCATGCGATCACTCCGGAGGTGGCGTCGCTCGCCATCGTCAAGCATCGCCAGCGGGCCCGCTTCGCCGAGGCCGGCGTGCCGCAGCCGCGCTTCCACGTCACGACGACCGACGAGAGCGACCTGCCCGTCCCGTGCGTCGTGAAGCCGGTCGACCGGCAGGGCCAGAAGGGCCTCAGCGTCGTCCACGAGCGGGCCCGCCTCCCGGACGCCGTGGCCGAGGCGGTCGCCGCGTCGCGCGCCGGCGTCGCGCTGGTCGAAGAGCTCGTCGAGGGTCCCGAGGTCACCGTGAACGCCTTCTCCGTCGACGGGGTCTTCCACCCGCTCACGGTCACGGACCGCCTCACGGCCGACCCGCCCGCGTTCGGCGTGGCGCTCGCGCACGCCTGGCCGAGCGCGCACCCGGTCGAGGAGGCCGTCGACGTCGCGCGGCGCGCGGCCGAGGCGATGGGGATCACCGACGGCCCCACCTACACCCAGATCGTCCTCGGCCCGGACGGCCCGCGCGTCATCGAGCTCGCCGCGCGCCTCGGCGGCGGCCACGACGCGGAGCTCTGCGAGGTGGCGGTCGGCGTCGACCTGAACGGGCTCGCCCTCGCCGCGGCGCTCGGCGAGCCCGTCGAGGTGCCCGAGCCGCAGCCTTCCGCCGGCGGCGCCTGCGTTCGCTTCCTCGTCGCGCCGCCGGGCGTGCTCGAGGACGTCGAGGGTCTCGAGGAGGCTCTCGCCCTCGACGGCGTCCTCGACGCGCGCGCCTACCGTGCGCCCGGCTGGCGCTTCGGCCGCCTGCGCCGGGGGAACGACCGTGCGGGCTTCGTCATGGCCCGCGGCGCCTCGCGCGACGACGCGCTAGCGCACGCCGACCGCGCCGCCGACTTCATCCTCTTCAGGACCGCCGGTGCCGAGGCTCTCGTCGACGCGTAGCACCTTCCTCTCCTTCCAGCCGCCCGCGATCGGGGAGGAGGAGATCGCGGCCGTCGCGGAGACGCTCCGCAGCGGCTGGCTCACCTCCGGCCCGAACGCGGAGGAGCTCGAGCGGCGCTTCGCCGAGTACGTCGGCGCCCGCCACGCGGTCGCGCTCGCGTCGGGGACCGCGGCGCTGCACCTCTCGCTGGTCGCGGCCGGGATCGGTCCGGGCGACGAGGTGATCACGACGCCGATCACCTGGCCGGCGAGCGCGAACGTGGTCGTCCACGCCGGTGCCCGCCCGGTCTTCGCCGACGTCCGCGAGAGCGACCTCAACATCGATCCCGACGCCGTCGCCGCGGCGGTGACGCCGCGGACGAAGGCGATCCTCCCGGTGCACCTCGCGGGCCAGCCGTGCGACCTCGACCCGCTCCACGCCCTCGGGCTGCCCGTGATCGAGGACGCGGCGCACGCGACCGAGTCCACGTACCGCGGGCGGAAGATCGGCGCTCTCTCGCTCGCCACCTGCTTCTCGCTCTACGCGACGAAGAACGTCGCCGCCGGCGAGGGCGGCATGGTGACGACGGACGACGGCGAGCTCGCGGCCGCGATCAGGAACCTCCGCCTCATGCGCCGGGGCGAGGGCTCGCTCTACGACGTCACCGTCGCCGGCTTCAAGGCGAACCTCTCCGACGTCCTCGCCGCGGTCGCGCTCTGCCAGCTCGAGAAGGTCGAGGAGCACGCGGAGATCCGGCGGCGCCACGTCGCCGCCTACGACGCCGCGGTCGCCGAGCTGCCCGGCCTCGAGCCGCTCGTCCGCGACCCGCGCGACGTCCACGCGCTCCACCTCTACGTCGTCCGCGTCAAGGCGGCCGAGGCCGGGGCCGATAGAGACGACTACCAGCGCGCTCTGCGCGAGGAGCTGATCGGCACGAGCATCCACTTCCTCCCCGTCCACCGGCTCACCTACTACCGGGAGCGCTACCCCGACCAGCCGTCGCTCCCGGTCGCGGAGCGGGCCGGCGCGGAGGTTCTCTCGCTGCCGCTCTCCCCGGCGCACTCGGCGGCCGACGTCGAGGACGCGATCGACGCGCTCCGCCGGGTGCACGCCCGCTTCACCGGCCGGTAGAGCCTCGTGAGCCGCCCGCTCAAAGTCGGCCTGCAGGTCCTCGTCAGCGGGGCCGTGATCGCCTTCCTGCTCTGGCAGATCGACCTCGCCGGGACGTGGGAGGCGCTGCGCCAGAGCGACTACCGCTACGTCGTCGCCTCCTTCGTGGTCTTCATCGGGCCCACCTGGCTGATGGCCTGGCGCTGGTGGGTGCTCCTGCGCGTGCGCGGGGTGGACGAGCCGTACGGGCGCCTCGTCCGCATGTACTTCGTGAGCTACGCGGCCGGGCAGATGCTCCCGACGGCGGTCGGGGGCGACGCGGTGCGGATCATCGAGCACGCCCGCCGCCGCCCCGACGTGAGGGCGACGGCGGCGGGAGCCGTCGTCATGGAGCGGATCCTCGGCTCGGCCGGCACGCTCGTGCTCGTCGCGATCGGCCTCGCCGTCGCTGCGGGCCGCTACGAGGACGTCGGAGTGCTCGTGCTCGTCGAGGTCGTCTTCGTCGTCGCCATGGTCGTGCTCGGCCTCCTCCTCTTCTCCCGCCGGCTCGGTGACGAGCTGCGCAAGCGCCTCTTCCCGCTCGGGCGCCGCGTGGGGCTCGAGCGCCCGCTCACGAGCCTGCACGCGACGATGCACGAGTACCGCTACGCGCCGCGCGTCCTCCTCGAGGTGCTCGGCGTCACCGTCGTCGCCCAGGCGCTCCGCGTCGTCGCCATCTGGCTCTGCGGCGAGGCGGTCGGCATCGACGTGTCGCCGTGGGTCTACGTCGTCCTCGGCCCCCTCCTCTTCTTCGTGCAGATGGTGCCGTTCACCCTGAACGGGCTCGGCGTCCGCGAGGCGTTCTTCGTCGTCTTCCTGGGCCGCTTCGGCGTCGACGCGGACGCGGCGCTCGCGGTCGGCGTCCTCTTCTACGCGGTCTCGATCGCCGCCTCGCTCCCCGGCGGGTTCATCCTGCTCTGGCGGAGCCTCCGGCCGGCTGCGCCCGCGCAGACGACCCCGCGATGAGGATCGCCGTCTTCACCACGTCGTACCCGCGTCACCCGGACGACTTCGCGGGACGCTTCGTGTCGGGGCTCGTCGAGCGGCTCCGGGAGCGAGGCGTCCACGTGGACGTCGTCGCGCCGGGCGCGTTCCGCACCTTCGGCCTCGCCTCCGACGGAGGCGGGATCGTGCGGGCGGTGAAGGAGAAGCCGTGGCTGGCGCCGCCGCTCCTCGCCTCCATGGCGCGAGCCCTCAGGCGCGCGGCGCGCGACGCCGACCTCGTCCACGCCCACTGGCTCGCGGGCGGGGCGGTGGCGCTCCTCGCCGGGAAGCCGTTCGTCGTCACGCTCCACGGGACGATCTCCGGCGGGGCGCTCGACGACTTCGAGATGCTGCGGAAGCGGCCGCGCCTCGCCCGGCTCGTCCTCGACCGGGCCCGGGCCGTGATCTGCGTCTCCGAGGCGCTCACGGAGGCCGCGAAGGCGGCGGGCGTCGAGCGGGCCGTCTTCGTACCGAACGGGATCGAGATCCCGGCCGACGTCGGCGAGGAGGCCGAGCCGCCCGAGATCCTCTACACCGGCCGGCTGGCGCCCGAGAAGGGGATCGAGGACCTCGCCGCGGCCTCGGAGGGGCTCAACCTCGTCGTCTCGGGCGACGGCCCGCTGCGCGGGCTCGTCCCGCAGGCGCTCGGGTTCCTGCCCCGGGACGAGCTCGAGCGCCGCTACCGGCGAGCGGCGATCGTGGTCTGCCCCTCCCGCAGCGAGGGCTTCGGCGTCGTCTGCGCCGAGGCGATGGCGCACGGGAAGCCCGTCGTGGCGGGCGCGGTCGGAGGCCTCGTCAACCTCGTCGAGCACGAGCGCACCGGGCTCCTCGTCCCGCCGGGCGACCCTGCGGCGCTGCGGGCCGCGCTCGAGCGGCTGCTCGCCGACCGCGACCTCCGGCTCCGGCTCGGGCGTGCCGGCCGCGAGAAGATCGTTGCCGGCTACTCGTGGGAGAAGGTCGTCGAGGAGACGGCCGCCGTCTACGAGGCCGCGGCGCGCCCTGCGGCGCCCGTCGAGGCGCCGCAGCCCCACGCCGTCCTCGACCGCGGCTCCCGCCTCGCGAAGGCGGGCAAGATGCTGCGGCTGCTCGAGCGGCGCGTCGACCTCTCCGGGGCGCGCGTCCTCGACGTCGGCACCGGCTCGGGCGTCATCGCATCCGCCCTCGCCGAGCGGGCGGGGCCGGAAGGCCGCGCCGTCGGCGTCGACCTCGTCGACCAGCGCGTCGAGACGGAGGGCTACGAGTTCCTGCAGGTGACGGACACGACGCTTCCCTTCGAGGAGGCGTCGTTCGACTTCGTCGTCTCGAACCACATCCTCGACCATGTCGGCGGGGTGGCCGAGAAGCGGCACCACCTGGCCGAGATCCGCCGCGTGCTGGCTCCCGCGGGCGCGTGCTACCTGGCCGTCGCCAACCGCTGGGTCGTCGTGGAGCCGCACTTCCGGCTCCCCTTCCTGAGCTGGGTGCCGCCTCGCCTGCGCACGCCGTACGTCCGGCTGGCCCGCCGGGGCCGGATCTACGACTGCGACCTGCCGACGCGGGGCGAGGTGCTCCGGCTCGTGCGCGAGGCGGGCTTCGCGGCCGAGGAGCTGGAGCACGAGGCGATCGTCGGCCTCGCCGACCTCGAGGGTGGGACGCTGCCGCGGCTCGCCGCCCGCGTCCCGGAGCCCGTCCTGCGCGGGCTGCTCCCGGTCGTCCCGACGATCGTCCTCTTCCTCCGCAAGCAGCCCGCCGGGGCCTAGCCGGCCTCAAGCGCCCCTCCGAGGGCGCCGATACGTGAGGCATGTACCAGGGGAAGACCGTCGCCGTCGTCGTGCCGGCCTACGACGAGGAGCGCCTCGTCGCCGCGACGGTCGCCGGCATCCCCGCCTTCGTCGACCGCATCATCGTCGTGGACGACGCCTCGCGCGACGCGACCGCCGAGCGCGCCGCCGCGGCCGACCCGCGCGTCGAGGTCGTCCGCCACGAGCGCAACTCGGGCGTCGGCGCCGCGATCGTGACGGGCTACAAGCGGGCGCGGGACGAGGCCGTGGACGTCACGTGCGTGATGGCGGCCGACAACCAGATGGACCCCGCCGACCTCGAGACGCTCGTCCGCGCCGTCGCAGCCGGCGAGTGCGAGTACGCCAAGGCCAACCGCCTCTTCACCGGGCAGGCCTGGGAGCTGATCCCGCGCACGCGCTACGTCGGCAACGCCATCCTCTCCTTCCTCACGAAGATCGCCTCCGGCTACTGGCACGTGGCCGACTCGCAGTCCGGCTACACGGCGATCGACCTGGAGTCGCTGCGCCTCCTCGACCTCGACCGGCTCTACGCGCGCTACGGCTTCCCCAACGACCTCCTCGTCCACCTGAACGTCTGGAACCGCCGCGTGCGCGACTACCCGTCCCGGCCCATCTACGGCGTCGGCGAGCAGAGCGGCATCCGCCTGCGCAAGGTGGTGCCGACGATCTCCTGGCTCCTGGTCAAGGGCTTCTTCTGGCGCCTGCGGGAGAAGTACGTGATCCGCGACTTCCACCCGCTCGTCCTCTTCTACCTGCTCGGGCTCCTCCTCTCCGGCGCGGGCTTCGCGCTCGGCGTCCTTGAGGTCGGTCTCCGCCTCGCGGGGAACGCCGTGCCGGTGGCGACCGTCGTGCTCGTCGCCCTCCTCGTCGTCTCGGGCCTCCAGCTCCTCCTCTTCGCCATGTGGTTCGACATGGAGTCGAACCGCGGCCTCTCGCAGGGCGGCCTCCAGCAGGGCCGCCCGCTCGAGCTGCCCGCCGGCGCGCGCGTCGTGGTCGTCTACGAAGGCAGTCAGGAAGGCGGGCTGCCTTTCGCGCCGGCTGCCGCCGGCGAGAAAGCGTCCTAGGGGTACGCTCGCCCGCTCGTGAAGAGGGGGCCGGGCGACGAGGGGAGGGGCTTCCGAGGAGAAAGCCTCGACCTGAGCTGCGGTGTGCTCGCGGTCGTCGACGCCGCCCGGCGCTGCCAGTGTTGCACACGCTTTCCCTGCACCGGCGCGGTTTAGTTGCGTCGGTCCGTGAGCAGAGACAGAATGCAGCCAGACCAGCAGCCACAGAAAGCGGCGCCATGACGGCTGCCGGCCCGCCCCACCGCACCATGTCGCTCCTCCTCGCCCTCGTCCTCTCTCCCGCCCGCATGCGTCGGGATTCGCGGACGTGAGCACAGCGGTGGTCACCGGAGGAGCCGGCTTCCTCGGCTCCCACCTGTGCGACTTCCTGCTCGCGAAGGGCGACCGGGTCGTCTGCATCGACAACCTCGACACGGGCACGCTCCGCAACGTCGAGCACATCCGGAGCGACGACTTCGTCTTCGTGAACCACGACCTCACGGAGCCCCTCTTCCTCGAGGAGCCGGTCGACGTCGTCTACCACCTGGCGAGCCCCGCGAGCCCGATCGACTACCAGCGGCTGCCGCTCCACACGCTCAAGGTCGGCTCCTACGGGACGCACCACATGCTCGGCGTGGCGAAGTTCAAGCGCGCCCGCTTCCTGCTCGCCTCGACGAGCGAGGTGTACGGCGACCCGCAGGTGCACCCGCAGCCGGAGACGTACTGGGGGCACGTGAACCCGATCGGCCCGCGCGGCGTCTACGACGAGGCGAAGCGCTACGCGGAGGCGCTGACGATGGCGTACCACCGCCAGCAGGGCGTCGACACGTGCATCGTCCGCATCTTCAACACGTACGGGCCGCGCATGCGCCCGCACGACGGGCGCGCCATCCCGACCTTCGTCCGCCAGGCCCTCGAGGGCCAGCCGCTCACCGTCTTCGGCGACGGCTCGCAGACGCGCTCCTTCTGCTACGTGGACGACCTCGTCCGCGGGCTCCACCTCCTGGCGACGAGCGGGGAGCACCTGCCCGTCAACCTGGGCAACCCGGAGGAGATGACCCTCCTCGAGCTCGCCGAAACGGTCATCCGCGTCTCGGGCTCGTCGAGCGAGATCGTCTACGAGGCGCTCCCCCACGACGACCCGCAGGTCCGCCAGCCGGACATCACGCGCGCCCGCCAGATCCTGGGCTGGGAACCGGAGATCGGCCTCGAGGAAGG
>JAICGP010000102.1 GCA_025923055.1 Thermoleophilia bacterium | reverse complement strand
GCCCATGTCGAAGGTGAGCACGTTCTCGAACCCGGCCCTGCGGGCGACGTAGAGCGCGCCGGCGACCCCGCCGGCCGGGCCCGAGAGGATGCCGTAGATGGGGTTCTCTGACGCGACGTCCACGCTCATGAGGCCCGCGTCCGAGCGCAGGAGGTTGAGGTCTCCCTTCACCCCGAGGTCGCGGAGCGAGCCCTCGAGGCTGCGGACGTAGCTCTCGACGCGCGGCCGCACGTACGAGTTCATGCACGCCGTCAGCGTCCGCTCGTACTCGCGGAACTCGGGGAGCACGTCGGACGAGATCGTGACCGGGAAGTCGGGATAGAGCTCGTGGATGACGTCCCTGATCTCGCGTTCGTGAGCCGGGTTCGCGTACGAGTTGATGAGCGAGACCGTGAGCGTCTCGACGCCCGACTCGACGAGGTCGCGGACGATCTCGGCCACCTGCTCGCGGTCGACGGGCTCGACCGCCTCGCCGTGGGCGCTCATGCGCTCCTTCGCCTCGCGGGTGTCCTCGAGCGCGGCGGGGGGGTCGGGCTTGACCATGATGATCCAGCCGGCGAGCGGCCCCGGCGTCTGCGAGCGCGCGAGATGGAGGATCTGCCCGAAGCCCTGCGTCGTCACGAGCCCGACGCGCGCGCCCTTCGCCTCGAGCATCGCGTTCGTGGCGACGGTCGTCCCGTGCATGACGAAACCGAGATCGCCCGGCTCGATGCCGCTCTCCTCGCAGATCCGCCGCACCCCGACGAGCACGCCCTCGGAGGGGTCGGCGGGCGTCGAGGGCGTCTTCACCCGGAAGAGGTCTCCCTTCTCGTCGTCGACGAGGAGCAGGTCGGTGAAGGTTCCGCCGACGTCCACCCCGAGCCTGTGTGCCATGCCTCTCCTTTCAGCCGGCGAGCGACGCGAAGGTGCCCGCGCGGTAGACGTATCCCTCGAGGGGGCGCTCCAGCACGCCCTCGAGCCACTCGGCGACGCCGATGAGCGCCTCGAGGTCGATTCCCGTCTCGATGCCCTCGCCGTCGAGCAGATAGACGAGGTCCTCCGTGCCGATGTTCCCAGTCGCCCGCGGCGCGAATGGGCAGCCGCCGATGCCTCCGACGGAGGCGTCGAGCACCCTCGCGCCGGCCTCGAGCGCGGCGAGCGCGTTCGCGTACCCGGTGTTGCGGCTGTTGTGCAGGTGCGCTCCGACCGTCGTCTCCCCCAGGTCGGCGCGGTCGATCACGTCGCGTACCTGGCTCGGAACCGCGACGCCGATCGTGTCGGCGAAGACGACCTCGTCCACGGCGGGGGCGAGCCGCTCGGCCAGCGCGGCGACGCGGCCGGGATCGACGCTGCCCTCGAAGGGGCAGCCGAACGCGACGCCGATCGTCACGGTCGCGCGGACGCCGTCGGCGGCGGCCCGTTCCGCGATCCGCTCCGCGGCGGTCACGGACTCCTCGACGCTCGCGTTCTGGTTGCGCCGGTTGAAGGTCTCCGTCGCCGCAAAGGCGAAGTGGACCTCGTCCAGCCCGGCGGCAGCCAGCCGGTCGTAGCCGCGCTCGTTGAGCGCGAGCCCGGCGTAGACGACCCCGTCGCGGCGCTCGACGCGCTCGACCACCTCCTCGGCGCCGGCCATCTGCGGGACGAGCTTCGGGTTCACGAAGCTGACGGCCTCGATCCGGCGAAGGCCCGCCTCGGCGAGCCGGTTGACGAGCTCGGCGCGCACCCCCGGCGGGAGCGTCTTCGGCTGGTTCTGGAGGCCGTCGCGCGGCCCGACGTCGCAGATCGTGACGGTCACACGACACCCTCCGAGCGGAGCTCCGCGAGCGTCTCGTCGGAGAGGCCGAGCAGCCCGCCGAACACCTCGCCGTTGTGGCTCCCGTGCTCCCACGTCGCCGACCAGCGCACCGCGCCGGGCGTCTCCGAGAACTTGGGCACGATCCCGGGACCGATGTACGTGCCGAGCTCGGGGTCCTCGTGCTCGACCAGCATCTCCCGGGCGTGGAAGTGCTCGTCCTCGAAGATGTCGGCGATCGTGTAGATCGGCCCGCAGATGACGCCGGCCTCGTTGAGGACGCCGTCGATCTCCGCGGCGTCGAGCCGGCGGGCCCACTCGGCCACGATGCCCTCGATCTCCTCCTGGTGGTCGCCGCGGGCGAGATGCGTGGCGAAGCGCTCGTCGTCGGCGAGCTCGGGGTTGCCCATCGCAGCGCAGAGCCGTCGGAACACGTTGTCGGCGTTCGCCGCGATCACCATCCACTTCCCGTCGCGCGAGCGGAAGATGTTCGAGGGCGCGACGCCCCTGAGACCCGTCCCGCCGGGCCCGCGGACAATGCCCAGGCGGTCGTACTCGGGCACCGTGCTCTCGAGGAGCGCGAAGCAAGACTCGAGCAGCGAGACGTCCACGACCTGGCCGCGGCCGCCGCCCAGCGCATCGCGCCGGTAGAGGGCGGCGAGGATGCCCTGCACTGCGAACATCCCCGCCAGGGAGTCCCCCAGCGACAGGTGCACGCGAGGAGGCGGCTCGCCCGGAAAGCCGTTCAGATGCCGTAGGCCGCCCATCGCCTCGGCCACAGACGCAAAGCCGGCCCGGGGAGCGTAGGGGCCCGTCTGCCCGTACCCGGAGACCCGGCAGAGGACGAGTCCGGAATTCGCCTCCTGCAGCCGCTCCCAGCCGAGGTTCCACCGCTCGAGCGTCCCCGGCCGGAAGTTCTCGACGAGCACGTCGCTCCGCTCGGCGAGCGCGAGCAGGAGCTCCTGGCCCTTCTCGGTGCGCAGGTCGAGCGTCACGCATTTCTTGTTGCGGGACTGCACGCCCCACCAGAGCGAGCGGCCCTTGTAGCGGGCCTTGCCCCACTCGCGCAGCGGGTCGGGCTTGCCCGGGGGCTCGACCTTGATGATCTCGGCGCCCATGTCCCCGAGGAGCCGCCCCGTGAACGGGCCGGCGAGGAGCATGCCGAGCTCGAGCACGCGGATCCCGGCCAGCGGACCGGGGCCCGTCGCCTCGGGACGGCCGGCCGCGGCGGTCGGGGACGAGACCTCGCTCATGCCGCCTCGCCCTCGCCGCCCCCGAACTGTGCGAGGAGGAAGTCACGCGCCTCGAGCACGTGCTCCTTCATGATCAGCTCCGCGCGCTCCGCATCGCCCACGCGGAGAGCACGTGCGAGCTGGCGGTGGTAGTGCTGGGAGATGAGCTTCTGCTCGGGCGAGTACCAGTAGAACGACTTGTAGACGAGCGGAATCTCGATCACCTTGCGCACGAGCGCCGTCAACCGGGCGCTCTCGGCGGCCTCGAGGATGACGTTGTGGAAGAGGAGGTTCTCCTTCACGAGGTCGAGGAGGTCGTCCTCCGCGCGGAGGCGGTCGAACCGGTCGCAGCTCTCCTCCAGGCGGGCGACGTCCTCCGCTGAGATGCGCGAGGCGGCGCGGCGCGCGGAGTAGCCCTCGAGGAGGGCGCGGAGCTGGTACACGTCGTCCAGGTCGCCGACGGCGTACGAGCGCACCGTCGCGCCGCGCCGCGGGATCGACTCGACGAGGCCCTCGCTCTCGAGCATCAGGAGCGCCTCGCGAACCGGAGTCCGGCTCATGCCGAGCTCACGCGCGAGCTCCTCCTCCTTCAAGCGCTGCCCGGGCGGGAGCCGCCCGTCGATGATGGCCTCCCGGAGGACCTGGCCAGCCGCCGCGCTCGCGCTGCGGGGCGCCGGGACGCGGCCGTCGAGCAGGTTGCCGCTCACCACCGCGAGCATACAGTATGCAATCTTGCGGTACGACCTCCTCCACGAGGAGCAGGCGGAGGGCCTCGTCCAGGCCGTCTTTCAGGACGTTCGGGCCCGCATGCCCTTCGTGCCGGCGATCTTCAAGGCGCTCGCCCGCAAACCCGGCGCGCTCGAGCAGGCCTGGCTCCAGGCCCGGGCGCTCTACGACGATCCACGCGCCGTGGAAGCCGCGTCCAGGCTCGCCGCCCTCGCGCGGCCGGAGCTCCCCTACCGGCCCTCCCCGGCGGTCCGGGACGCAGCCGCGCCGTTCGCCGCGGAGCTCCCCAGCCTCCTCCTCGTCGTCACGTCGCTCGGGCTGAGCCTGGACGGAGTGCTTTCCCTGCGGCCGCCGCCGAGCTCGCGCCTGCCCGCCCCGGCGCCGCTCCCGCCGACCCCGGTTCCCGAGCTGCGCGACGAGCACCCCCTCTACGCGGCGATCCGGGGGGCCTACGGAACGGAGCACGTCCCGAGCCTGTACAAGGCGCTCGCGGCGGACGGCGTCCTCGAAGAGGCGTGGGGAGGGATCGGACCCTACTTCGCCACCCCGGAGGGCGACCGGCTCGTCGCGGCGGTCGAGGCGGCGGCCGACCGCGAGGCCCGAGGGTTCCCCGAGTACGCGTTCTTCGCCGCGGAGGAGGCCCGCTCCGTCCTCGCCCAGTTCCGGATCGCGCTGCCGCGCAACCTCGTCTTCGCGGCGGCCGCGACCGCCTGCTAGCTAGCGCCAGGCGAGGGACGCGGCGCCGACCGGGAGCACGTAGACCGGGTCGCGCCGGTCGGGGCCGAGCACGCGGATCTCCTCGCCCGTCGAGACCGCGAGCCACCGTCCGTCCGGCGACCAGGCGAATCCGTGCTGGAACGTCGGCTCGAGCGCCAGCTCTCCGGTCTCCACGTCGACGACGACCATCTGCCTGCCCGCTCCCGCGAAGGAGACGGCCAGCTCCCGGCCGCTCGGGGCGAACTCGACGCGTTCCCCGAGGCGACCGCTGCCTGCCGGCAGACCGAGCTCCGGTAGGAGGACCGTCCGCTCGAGCCGCTCGCCGCGCCAGAGCTGCAGGTGCCGGCGGGGCCGCCCACCCCCGAAGCGCACGGTGACGACAGCGAGGAGGCCGTCTGGGCGGACGTCGAACCCGACCACGTCGAGCGGTCCTTCCTCCGACGCTCCGAACGGCCGCAGCAGCTCGTCACCGGCGAGAAGGACGTCGCCGTCACGGAGGAGCGTCGCCGTGAGGAGGCGCGCCGGCCTCGTGAGGACCGAGCCGTCGGGCGCGATCTTCGGGTTGCAGCCGGGGAGGCGCGTCCGTGCGCCCGTGTCGAGGTCGAGCACGACGGTGGCCCGCGCCGCGGTGCACCAGGCGACCCGGCGGCCGTCCTCGGACCAGGAGGGCTCCCCGCGCACGATGGCGAGCGCCTCCGCCACCTCGGGAGGCTCCCCCAGTCGCAGGAGGGCCGCCCGGCTGCCCCGAAAGCCGAGCGCCGGAGTGAGCGAGACCGCCGCCAGCTCTCCGCGCCGAGGTACCCAGAGGGCGCACGCGAGCGACGGACCAGCAGGCCCGAGCGTGAGCGTCTCGAGACTCAACGTCTGCGGCCGGCAACCTGCCTGCGTGACGAAGACGAGCGTCCCGGATAGCTCCCCGGGCCTCGGCACGCCCGCGCCCGTCAGCGTGCCCTCGTCGGCCGGCGCGGGCCCGGCCCGCGTCTCGGCGCGGAGGGCGTCGTACGCGGCGGCCGCGGCGAGGACGGCGACCGCGCCGAGGACGAGGCCGGAAACGGCCCGCCGGCGCGTCACCGCGGCGGATGCGAGCCGCTCACGGGTCGAGTGCCGTGTACACGGCCGAGTAGTCGAGCGCTCCGGCGCCTCGCTCCTGGGCCTCGCGGTAGCGCGCCCGGGAGGCGCTCGCCACGGGCGCCTCGACGCCGTGCGCGGCCGCGAGCGCCAGCGCGGCGTCGAGATCCTTGGCCATCAGGTCGAGCGAGAAGAGCGGCGCGTACTCCCGCGAGGCCGGGTGCTCGGGCGAGGCCCCGGCGAGCGGGAAGCGCGTGCGCAGCACGCGGGAGTCGCCCGTCGAGCGTGTCAGCATGTCGTAGAGGACGGCGGGCTCGATGCCCTCGCGCTCGGCGACCGCGCACGCTTCGGCGATCGCCGCCATCGTGACGCCGGCAATCAGGTTGTTGCAGAGCTTCGCGGCCTGACCGGCGCCGGCGGGGCCGACGTGGACGACGAGGTCGCCGAGCGCCTCGAGCAGCGCGCGCTGTCGCTCGAACGCCTCACGGCTCCCGCCCACCATGATCGTGAGCGAGGCCGCCTCGGCGCCCGCCGGGCCGCCGCTGACGGGAGCGTCGAGGGACTCGATCCCGGCGCGGCCCAGCTCGGCGGCGAGCGTGCGCGCGAGCTCCGGCGGCCCCGTGGACATGTCGACGACCGCGAAGCCCCGTGGAGCGCGCGAGCGCAGCCCGGCGGCGCCCAGGACGACCTCCTCGACGGCGCTCGGCGACGGGAGCGAGAGCAGCGCGACGCCGGCGGCCTCCGCGGCCTCCGCCGGGGTCGCGGCGACCGGAGGGCCGAGCAGCTCCGCCCGGCCGGGATCGACGTCGACGCCGATCACCTCGTGGCCCGCCGCGATCAGGTTCCTGGCCATCGGCAGCCCCATCGTCCCGAGGCCGATGAACGCGACCCGCGCCATCTCGTCAGGAGGCGCCGGACGCCAGCTCGCTGCCGAAGGCGGGCAGCCGTGCGAGCGGGCGTCCCGAGGAGGCGAGCGCGACCCAGACGACGATCTCGTCGTCGCGCGGGGCGTCCGGGATGCGCACCTCGAACGTCTGGTGGTGGGAGCGCACCGTGTGGTCGTCCTTGTGCTTGACCGCGAGGTCGAGCGCGGCGCCGGCAGGGCCGCGCTTCTCCGCCGAGGGCAGGAGGGAGCTGCCGCCCACCGGCTCGCGGACGAGGTTCCCGAAGCGGAGGTTGTGGATGATCGCGGACCCGTGCTCTACCTCGCCCGCGAGCCCCACGAGCGCGCCCTTCCCGTAGCCCTCGACCTCGGACCCGCCGAGCGCCCGGAGCGCGCGCTCCGTGAGCAGTCGGCCGAGCGGCTCGCAGTAGGCTTCGGCGACAGCCGTGAGCTCCTCGACGAAGCGGCCCGCGAACGGGTTCTCGACCACGCCGCCCGCGGCGGCCACAACGGTGGGCGGGTCGACGCGGCGGCCCGACTCGGAGCGGACCTCCTCCACGACGAGGCAGAGCTTCCGCAGACCGTCCATACGGGCCAAGCATAGGTTCTGGCTCGACGGCCGGGCCGTCTCCCGGCTCGAGGCGCCGCGGCGTTCCACCATGCAGAGAGCGACGCCCGGAAAGGACGGTCACGGATGCTGCGCCTGCTCGACTACCCCGCCTCGGCCAACTGCTACAAGGTGCGCCTCCTCCTGCACCACGCCCACGTGGCCGGGGAGGGCGGGCTCGACCTCGGCGGGTATCCGGGCGTCCGCTCCTGGCTGGCGCGGGTCGAGCGGGTGCCCCGGATGATGAACGACCTGCAGCCCTACCCGGAGAACGCCCGCGCCGGCCGCGGACGCTCGGTCCACGGCTGACGAGACGTGTCGCAGATCGTCGAGCTCCGGCAGTACACGCTGCATCCGGGGACACGGGAGACGCTGATCGAGCTCTTCGACCGGGAGCTCGTCGAGACCCAGGAAGCCGTGGGGATGGAGCTGATCGGCCAGTTCCGGGACTGCGACGACCCCGACCGCTTCGTGTGGCTCCGCGGCTTCCCCGACATGGGCGCCCGCGCTGAGGGACTCGAAGCTTTCTACGGCGGACCCGTCTGGGCCGAGCACCGCGACGCGGCCAACGCCACCATGATCGACTCGGACGACGTCCTCCTCCTGCGGCCGGCGCGGCCGGCGAGCGGGTTCCCTCCTCCCGCGCGCCACCGTCCGCCTCCGGGCACGACGGGCAGCTCGCCGGGCCTCGTCGCGGTGACGATCTGTCACCTCGACGATCCGGCGGGCCAGCGCCTCGTCGGCGCGTTCGAGCGCGACCTCCGGCCGGTGCTCGCAGCGACCGGCGCGCAGGTCCTCGCGTACCTCGTGACGGAGGGCGGCCCGAACAACTTCCCCGCGCTGCCCGTGCGGGACGAGCACGTCTTCGTCTGGGTGGCCCGCGTCCCGGACGAGGCCGCCTTCGAACGACATCGCGAGGGCCTCTACCGCTCGGCGGCCTGGCGTGATCTCCTGCGGTACGTCGAAGGCAAGCCCGAGCTGCTGAAGCTCTCGCCCACGGCCCGTTCCCGGTTATAGACCCCGGCGTCGGGGACGCTCGGCGGCGTACGCCGCCAGACGCTCGGCGAGCTCGCGCGGGCGGCTGAGCGTGACGTAATGGCCGCCGTCCATCTCGTCGGGCTCGATGCCGAGGCGCTCCCGGGCGTGGCGGCGCGCCCAGGCGGCCGGGAACATGCGGTCGTCGCGGCACAGGAGGTACCTGGTCGGCGTCTCCGGCCAGGCCTCCAGCGGCCACGGCTGCTCCAGCGCCTTCCCGGCTTCGTCACGCTCTCTCCGTCGGGCTTCTGCCGCGAGGTCGGGAGGGACGTCGTGGTAGAAGACGTCCTCGTACCGGCCTTCCTCGTAGCCGGTGTTGGCCCACCAGTCGGCGAAGAGCTCTCCGGGCGACGGGATCATCGCCGCGACGAGGACGAGAAGATCGACCTGGATCCGCGCGCACACCAGGGGAGCCGTGAAGCCGCCCAGCGAGTGCGCCACGACCACGACGTCGTCGCGGTCCCCGACCGCCTGGACGACCGAGTCGGCGTACTCCCACCACCCGGCCGAGTCGTCCTCGCCGGGGAGGTTCACGGCGACCGGATCGTGCCCGCGCCCGCTCAACTCGGGCGCTACAAGGTGCCAGTCCCACGCGCTCCCGCCGCCGCCGTGGATGAGCGCGAACGTCGCCACGACGCCAGGCTAGCTGCGTAGGCGCGGTGCGCTGCTCTGGGGGACGAAGGAGCTCGTACCCTGCCGCGCTCACGGGCCTGTTACGCTCGCGGCGTGACGACGGGCGGGTTCGGGGGCGCGCTCTTCCTCATCGCACTCGGTGCGATCCTCCGCTATGCGGTGACCTGGGAGCCGGCCGGCGTCGACATCGGCATCGTCGGCCTGATCCTTCTCGTCGTCGGAGTCGTCCTGTTCCTCCTCACGCTCTTCCTGACGATCTCCGCCCAACGGTCGCCGGGAAGGCCGCCTCCTCCGTACTAGCTCGCGCGGCGAGCGAAAGGGCTCACGCCCGGGAGAGCTCGATCTCCGCCGGGAGCTCGCGCTCCTCGACGACGGGCTCGAGCTCAACCCGCGCCCGTGCGTCGAGGTAGGCGTACGCGGTGACGAGCCCGACGAACGGAAGCGCAGCGGCGTAGACGATGCCGGCGACGAGGTTGAGCGTCGCCAGCGGTGCGTCGACGACGAAGATGAGCACCGCGCCCAGGAGCGGACCGGCCCCGAGCGAGATCGCGGCGCTGAGCCCGACGAGCGAGGCGGTGCGCCACCAGCGCCGCCGCACGAGCCTCGCGCTGCGCTGCAGCGCCGAAGCGCCGCCCACGTCCTCGAGCACGGCGACCGGCGCGAGCAGGCACCAGCGGACGGCGAGCCAGATCGCGACCGGGATCAGGAGCGCCGTCGTCGTCAGCACGATCCACACGAGGACGAAGAGACCGACGGCGCCGAGCAGCGCCCGGACTCTCCTCAGTGCGAGCGCGTAAGCGGAGAGCGCGGTGATCCGCCGGCCCGAGTCGAGCTCGACCAGCGCGCGTGCGGTCGCCGCCTGGACGAGCCCGAGCCCGAGCAGCGCGAGCGTCGTGCCGACGGCCAGCGCGACGAGCGCGGCGCCGCCGGCGCTCTCGCCGGTGCTGCTGATCCCGACGAGTCCGAGGCCCTCGAGCGAGAGCCACTGCACGAACGTGATCGCAAGCGAGATCGGAACGAAGAGGAGCCCGATCCCGAGGAAGACGCGCGCGTGCCGGACGTACATCGAGCCCGAGGCGGAAAGGATCTGGCCCCAGCTCCG
>JAICGP010000101.1 GCA_025923055.1 Thermoleophilia bacterium | reverse complement strand
CGCGGCCGCTTGCCTTTCTGCTCGAAGTACTGGGACGGCTCGGACGCCGCCAGGTACGAGTAGGGGGTCGAGAGCCAGCCGGCGAACGGCGTGCCGTTCAGCGCCGTGCCGAGCTCGCGTAGGTCGTCGTAGCGCTCGGTCAGCTTCCAGAGGAGGAAGTCGGCCTCGGGACGCACGCCCACGAGGCTGTAGGAGCGCAGCTCCATCCGCTCGGCCCAGTCCTCGACGACGTCGGCGAATGCCTCCTTGGCCGCGGTGCGCTCCTCGACCGGCAGCCGCAGCCATGCCGGATCCGCCTTGTACAGCGTGTACGCGACGTATTGCGTCGAAGTCTCCCCGGCCACGGTGCAATCGTACCCACTCGTGTTGCGACTTCCCGACTAGCCTCGGCGGTGGACGCGAGGCGTCCGCCGGCGGGCAGGCGGGCGCCCGCGGCCGTGTCTACAGGTCGACGGCGAGCGTCGCCCAGCCGAAGCGCTCGGCGCCGACCGGGCGGCCGCTCAGCGGGTCGTAGAACTCGTTGAAGCCGCCGCGGTCGACGACCTCGCGCGACCGTGCGGCGATGCGCTCGGCGAGGTCGGCGTAGCCGTGGCTGCGGAGCCCGTGGACGAGGAACCAGTTCGTGTTCAACGAGAGTGGGCCGCGCCAGATGAACCGGAGCCCGCGGATGCGGTGGTCGCGCGTGAAGGTCGGCTCGTCGAGGGCGACCGACGGCACCGGGTACGGGGCGCCGAAGGTCCGCGGGTCGTCGAGGTGCTCGGCGAGGGCGGCGGCCGTCTCCGCGGGAAGGTCGGGGAGGACGAGCGGCACGAGGCCGTGGATCGTCTTCACCCGGGCGCGACGCGCGTCGGGGCCCGCGAGGTTCACGAAGAGGCGGAGGCGGCCGTCCCAGCAGCGCTCGAGCAGGGCCGCGGTGACGTCGTCCGCGGTCCGTTCGGCCCAGCGCACGACGGCGTCCTGCTCCGTCCGGGCGGCGAGGCGGGCGAGCGCCCGCAGCCCCTGGCCGTAGACGGCGTTCACGAGCACGTCCTCGAGGTGATGGCGGTAGCGACGGAAGATCGTGTGCAGGTCGTAGTTGGCCAGCTTGTTGAGGAGCTGCGGGAGCCGGGCGCGCGCGAACAGCTCGGCCGGGTGCGAGCCGCGGAGGCCGATCGCGCTGTCGTAGGCGGGGCTGAAGTCGAGGCCCGACTCGAACTGGGAGACGATCGAGACCAGCGCGTCGCCGTCCGGATCGCGGAACGCGGCGAGGTAGCGGTAGTAGCGCTCGACCGCGGGCAGCGCCTCGGCGAGGAACTCGTCGCCGGCGCCCGCGTCGACGACCCGCTCGACCGCCTGCGCGAGCACCGGAGGCTGCATCTGAGCCGTCGTGTGCGGCTTGCGGTGGAAGGGCACGAAGCCCTCGGTCCGGCTCTCGAGATGATGCCAGCGGAGGCGCGAGACGAGGTCGTCCTTCCAGAAGACGACGTGGGGGACGAGGCCGTCGGCCTCCTGCACGGCGAGCAGGCCGCGGAGCTCGTCGGCCGCGCGCCGCGGATCGAAGCGCGACCAGACGATCGCGTGGAAGCAGGAGTCCCAGAACCACTGGAACGGGTAGTCGCGCACGGCGGGCACCGTGAAGCGGAACAGCCGCCCCTTCAGCTCGGCCGTCTGGGTGTTGGCCTCGAGGAGGGCACGCGCGCGCTCGTCGAGGGTGGTCGTCGTCGCCGCGGGGATACCCTCACCGTAGGCGAGGGGCGCAGGTGCGGGAAGGGGTCAGTCGCCCGCGACCGCGAGCGTGACGCCGGCCTCGGGCATCTCCGTGACCTCGGCGCCGCGCGTGAAGAGACGCTCGCGCGAGAGGAGGAAGAGCTCCGGGATGATCTCCGCGCGCAGGTCGCCGCCGGCAAAGACGCGCACGACCGAGCTCTGGGAGACGACGACGGCGATCGCGCCCGTCGTGCGCGAAACGGACGCGCCTGCCGCGTGGCGGGTCCCCAGCCCGGGGAGGAAGTTCTCGGGCGCGGCGACGTCGACGTCGACGAAGCGCCCGGCCGAGACGAACGTCCCGTCGTCGCGGAGTATGAAGGCCCCATCGAGCTGCGCAAGCTCCTTCACCGTCTCGCGGAACTCGGGGCGCTCGACGCGGAGCAGGTCGCTCTGGTGCCCGTAGAGCGGGTCGAGGAGCAGCGGCCGCGACTGGTCGAGGACGGCGTCGACGTCGCCGATCACGAAGAGCGTCCCGATCTTGCGGCCCTCGCGTCCCTCGCGGGCGAGCTCGACGGCGAGGTTCACGATCTCCTCGAGCGTGCGCCGGCGCGCCGCGTCGCAGCGCGTCGTCCGGCACACCGCCCCGAAGGTCTGGTCCAGCCAGCGATGACGCTCGTGCTCCATCCACGTGCTCGAACGTCCCACGTTCGCGCGTTCTTCCCGTGAGCCGCCTCGCCCGGAGCGTTAAGATCGCGAAGCGCCCGCCATCCGTCCGAAGGAGGCCCTGTGGCAGTCCACACCGCAACGCTGACGAGGGAGCAGCTCGCCTCGCTGCCCGCCAGCTACTTCAAGGCCGTCGACGCCAAGGACGTCGACGCGATCCTCGCGCACTTCGCCGACGACGCGACCCTGACCGTGCAGACGGACCACGCCGTCTTCGAGGGCGCCGAGGAGATCCGCCGGATGTTCACCGACTTCTGCGGCAACTCGACCTCGATCTTCCACGAGATCAAGAACATCGTCGTCGAGCCCGAGGCCGGGAAGGTCGCGACCGAGCAGAGCTACATCGGCGAGCTCGCCGACGGCACGAAGAACGACATGCACAACTGCAACTTCTTCGACGTCGACGCCGAGGGCAAGTTCAGCCGGGTCATCATCTGGATGGCCGGGACGAACCCCTTGAAGTAGCCCGTCTGCTCGCGGGAGGCCGAAGGAGCGCGCGCCGTCCGTCACGGAACGGTGTACCCGGGTGCCGCCTTGCGTCGGTTCCTCCGAGGTCATACGCTCGGCCCGTAGCGTGAGGCACGGTAGTCGCACAAGCACGGCCGCTCCGCTCATCGCCATCGACAGCTCGGAGATCCGGGAAGGGAAGATCGACGAGCTCAAAACCGGGCTCGCCGAGCTGGTCGAGTTCGTCGAGGCAAACGAGCCCGAGCCGATCGCCTACAGCATTTACATCGACGAGGCCGGCAGCCGGATGACGGTCGTGCAGATCCATCCGAGCTCCGAGTCGATGGAGGTGCACATGAAGCTGGCGGGTCCCATCTTTCAGAAGTTCACGGAACTGGTCGTGCTCTCGCGGATCGATTTCTACGGCACGCCGAGCGACGCCCTCGTGGAGCAGATGCGGCAAAAGGCGGAGATGCTCGGGAATGCGCGCCTGGTCGTGAACGAGCTCCACGCGGGATTTGCACGATTTCGAGTCGACCCCTGATACGGCCTGAAGCCGGTGAGTCGGGATCAGCAAGCAAGTCGGCGACCGGATCCCGGCTAGTCCGACGCGGAGAGCCCTTGGACACGGAGGCGGCCAAGCTAGCTCGGCTCATCGTGGAGCACCAGCCCTGTGTCGCGTTGACAGGGGCGGGAGTCTCCACCGAGACCGCCGTCTTGTACCCGACTTCGAGACGCGCCGCGCGGCCGGCGTTCAAGGCACCGATACCCGGGGTCGATATCGCCCGCGTGACCCCTGTGAGCAGGCGAATAGTCGGAATCGCGTGGGCACTTGTCGTGTGTCCAATCGTCGCGTGGTTTGCAGCCCTCTCAGCCGACAATGCAACGCAGGGGAGGCTGGGAGTCTGGGCGGCGCCGATCCTTCTCCTCGTCCTCCCAGGCGCGCTAGCCGCTGGCGTCAACCTGGCGCTCGGAAGAGGAGGCAGACCCGCCCTGGCGGCGGCGCTTCTGGCGGCGCTCGTGAGTGCGGCGGGCTTCGTTGCCTTCCTCATCTACTTCTTCTTGACGGTCCCGGACGACTTCTTCACTTGAGCGCACCGGGAACCGGACCGGGCAATACCTGGACGACCGGGAGACGGCCGGGTAGGCGGCGGTGAGCGGGGTGAGCGAGCGTCTGGCCGGGCTTATCCGTGACAGCCAACCGTGCGTGGCCCTTACTGGTGCAGGGGTCAGCACGGAGAGCGGCGTGCCGGACTTTCGCTCGCCGACCGGAATCTGGGCCGAGTTCGACCCGCTCGAGTACGCGACGCTCGGCGCGTTCCGGCGTGATCCCCGCAAGGTCTGGCGCTTCTACGCGCCCCGCTTCTCGATGCTCGGCGAGGCGGAGCCGAACGCCGCGCACCTGGCCCTGGCGGAGCTGGAGCGGCTCGGGCTCGTGCGCGCCGTCGTCACGCAGAACATCGACCGGCTCCACGAGCGGGCGGGATCGCGGGACGTGATCGAGGTGCACGGCTCGATCCGGACGTCGTCGTGCCCGTCGTGCGGCGCGCGGTACGAGCTCGCGGACGTCGTGCCCCTAATCGAGGCGGGGGACGGCGCGCCCGCGTGCCTCTCCTGCGGGGCGATCCTGAAGCCGGACGTCGTCTTCTTCGACGAGCTCCTGCCCGAGGGAGCGCTGGAGCGGGCCCAAGCGCTCGCGGAAGAGGCGGGGCTGCTCCTCGTCGTCGGCTCGTCGCTCGAGGTCCACCCGGTCGCAGCTCTGCCGAGCGTGACGCTCGCAGCCGGCGGCGCCGTCGCGGTCGTCAACAGAACACCCACGTGGGTCGACCGAGAGGCCGCGCTCGTCCTCCGCGAGAGCGCGGGCGAGGTGCTCGCCGGGGTCGTCGCCGCACTGCGAGCCGGTCGCCTGGAGCTCGCCCCGTACGACCCCGCCTGGCCGCGTCTCTACGAGGAGGAGGCGGCGCGCGTCCGGGAGGCGCTCGGCGAGGCCGTTGTCGCAGTGGAGCACATGGGCTCGACCGCGGTGCCCGGGCTTGCGGGCAAGCCGGTGATCGACATCTCCGTCGGCTTGCGCCGGCTCGACGTGTCCGCCGAGCAGGTCGCCGCCATGGAGCGGCTCGGCTACGAGTACCTCGGCGAGTTCGGACTTCCCGGCCGGCTCTTCTTCCGCAGGGAGGAGGGCGGACGGAGGACGCACCACGTGCACGCCGTCGAGCACGGGGGCGAGCGCTGGCACTCTCACCGCGCCTTCCGCGACTACCTGCGCGCCCACCCGGAGGAGGCGGAAGCCTACGCCGCCGAGAAACGGCGCATCGCGGCCGACGCGACGGGGCTCGCCGACTACTGGGAGTCGAAGCAGCCCTACGCGGACGCTCTCTTCGCGCGGGCATGGGCCTGGTACGCGGAGCTGCGCTAGGTCTCAGGCTTTTGGCCGGATCGGCCGATGGAGAGGGCGATGCGAACCGAGACCCCCGACCTGCTCGGAATCGTCCTCTGGATGCTCCAGGCGGTCTTCTTCGCCACCTGGGCGCTCGTCTCGCTCGCGCGGGACGACGGCCAGACCGTCGCGGCCGTGCTGGCCGCCGTCGCGTTCGGCGCCGCCGCGCTCGGCTACCGCCGGGCCCGCGCGCTCCGCTCCGGCTGACGCCAACCGGCCGATATCCTCGCGGCGATGGCCCGGAAGCAGTCGCCGGAGGAAACCTGGCGCGCCGTGCTCACGGGTGAGATCGCCGGCGTCCAGCGCCTGCAGAGGATCTTCCGGCGGATCCCCTCCGACCCCCGCTGCAAGCTCTGCTACGCGCCGTTCGGGAAGCCCGGCAACATGCTCATCCGCCTGCTCGGCGGCAAGCCTTCGCCGCTCAACCGGCGGCTCTGCACGCTCTGCATCAAGTCGGCGCACAAGCATCCGGGCGGAGCCGAGGTCGAGATCTCGGCGCTGTTCGCGGACGTGCGCGGCTCGACGCGGCTCGCGGAGCAGTCGGCGCCGGGTGAGTTCGGGCAGCTCCTCGCGCGGTTCTACGGGACTGCCGCGCGGGTCGTCGACCGCTGGGACGGGATCGTGGACAAGTTCGTCGGCGACGAGGCCGTCGCGCTCTTCATCCCCGGCTTCGCGGGCCCAGACCACGCCGCCCGCGCCGTCGCCGCGGCGCAGGACCTGCTCGAGGCCACCGGGCATGGCGATGCCTCACCCTGGCTTCCGCTCGGGGTCGGCGTGCACAGCGGCGTCTCCTACGTCGGCTTCGTGGGCGAGGACGACGCACTCGACTTCACCGCCGTGGGCGACACGGTCAACACTGCGGCCCGCCTGAGCGGGGCGGCGGGCGCGGGCGAGGTGCTCGTGAGCGACGAGGCCGCGGCGGCCGGCGGCCTCGACACCGACGGACTCGAGCACCGAGAGCTCGAGCTCCGCGGCCGCGAGCAGACGGTCGGCGCGTGGGTCCGGCCGCTGGCCGTCGCGACCGCGTAGCGCGGACCCGGGCGCCCTCGGGCCGCCGAAGGGCCCCTTGTGTTCCACCGGCACAAGCGGCCGCGGCGCGCGAGTGCGCGTCCTTCGAGCAGGGACGTCGCGCCGAGACCAGCCCGACTTTGTGCGCGTGGAACACGAGCGGGGTCGCGGAGCTGAGCGCGAGCGGGGCGCGGCTAGGCTGAGCTGGACATGGCGACCGCGGCCGAAAGCAGCGCGAAGACTCGCGAGGAGCGCGTCGAGGAGCAGCTGAAAGGGCTTCCGCCGAAGCCTGGCGTCTACCTCTTCCGCGACGCGCGCGACGTGGTCGTCTACGTGGGCAAGGCGAAGTCGCTCCGCCCGCGCGTGCGGTCGTACTTCCGCGGCGGGGACACGCGGCTGGGGCTCGACCGGATGGTCGCCCGCGTCGAGCGGATCGAGGTGATCGTCACCCAGACCGAGGTGGAGGCCTACCACCTCGAGCAGAACCTCATCAAGCGGCACCGGCCGACCTTCAACGTCCGCCTGCGCGACGACAAGAGCTACCCCTACATCGCCGTGACGGTCGAGGACGAGTATCCGCGGGTCATGTTCACGCGGGAGCGGCACCGGCGCGGCGTCGTCTACTTCGGCCCCTATGCCTCCGCGAAGAAGGTGCGCGAGACGCTCGACGTCCTCAACCGCGTCTTCCCCTACCGTCCGTGCGAGGGCCCGCAGCCGGGCCGCCACTCGGGGATCCCCTGCCTCGACTATCACATCGACCGCTGCCTGGCGCCCTGCGTCGGCTACGTGACCCCCGAGGCTTACCGCGCCATCGTGGACGGGGTCGTGGAGTTCCTCTCCGGCGAGACGCGGCCCGTGCTCCGCGAGCTCGAGACGAAGATGCGCGCCGCCGCCGAGCGGCAGGACTTCGAGGAGGCGGCGCGCTACCGCAACCGGCTCACCTCCGTGCGCCACCTGGCCGAGCGGCAGGCCGCCGACAAGCGCGCCATCGGCACCGTCGACGTCATCGGCCTCGCCTCGGCAGGCCGGACGGCTGCCGTCCAGGTCTTCCCGCTCCGCGGCGGTCGCCTCGTCGACCGTCACACCTTCTACCTCGAGAACGAGGCCGGGGAGGAGCCGCCGCAGCTGCTCGAGTCGTTCTGCCTCGAGTACTACGGGGGCGCGCCGAGCGTGCCGCCGCTCATCGTCGTCCCGCCGGAGACGCCGTCGACGGCCGCCCTCGCCGCGTACCTCTCTGACCTGCGCGGCTCGAAGGTGGAGGTGCGCGCCGTCCGCCGCGGCGAGAAGCGCCGTCTCCAGGAGCTCGCCCAGCAGAACGCCGAGCTCGCGCTCGAGAGCGACGCCGCCCAGCGCGAGCGCAAGCGCCTGCGCCGCATCCAGGCGCTCGAGGAGCTGCGGGAGTGCCTCAACCTCGAGAGCCTGCCGCTCCGCATCGAGTGCTTCGACGTGTCCACCATCCAGGGGCAGTCCCCCGTCGGCTCCATGGTGGTCTTCCAGGACGCCGTCCCGAAGAAGGCCCACTACCGCAAGTTCGGGATCAAGGGCGTCGAGGGCCAGGACGACTTTGCGATGATGGCCGAGGTGATCTCCCGCCGCTTCGCGCGGGCCCGTGAGGTCACCGCGGAGCGCTACGACGAGGGCTTCGGGGCGATCCCGAACCTCGTCGTCGTGGACGGGGGGAAGGGCCAGCTCTCGGCGGCGCTCGCGGCCATGCAGGCCCACGACCTGCCGCGGGTCGCGGTCATCGCGCTCGCCAAGCGCGAGGAGGAGGTCTTCGTCCCCGGGCGCGCGGAGGCGATCTCGCTGGGCAAGGACTCGGCCGGGCTTCAGCTCCTCCAGCGGATCCGTGACGAGGCCCACCGCTTCGCGCTCGGCTTCCACCGCACCCGGCGCGACGCGAAGGCGCGCGAGTCGATCCTCGACGCGCTGCCCGGCGTCGGGCCGGCGCGGCGGCGGGCGCTCATCCAGCACTTCGGCTCGCCCGAGCGCCTGCTCGCGGCCAGCTCCGAGGAGCTCGAGGGCGTCCCCGGCGTGCCCGCCAAGACGGGTCGCGAGATTTACGCCGCGCTGCACAGGGCAGGGCGAGCCTGAGCATGAGCGAGCTCAGCGTCCTCGTCTGGAGCGACTACACCTGACCCTTCTGCTACGTCGGCCTCGCGAGGGCCGAGTGGCTCGAGCGCCGGTTCGGCGCGCAGGTCGAGTGGCTTCCGTTCTTCCTCCACCCGGAGTATCCGGACGAGGGGGTTCCGCGCGCGGAGCTCGAGCGGCGCTACGGTCCGGGCGTCCACGGGCACACGCAGCGCGTCATCGAGGCCGCCGGCCTCACCTTCAACCCGCCGGCGACGCTGCCGAACACGCTCCATGCGCTCCAGGTGACCGAGCTGGCGCGGGACCGGGGCCTCCACGAGCCGGTCCACACGCGGCTCATGCATGCCTACTGGTCCGAACGCGCCGACCTCGGCGACGACGAGGTGCTTCTCGGCCTCGTCGCCGAGGCCGGCCTCGACCGGGCCGATGCCGAGGCGGTGATCGCCGAGGGCCGCTACTCCGACCGCGTCGCGGCCTCGACGCAGGAAGCGAACCGGCACGGCATCCACGCCATTCCGGCGTTCGTGCTGGGCGGCCGTCTCCTCGTGCTGGGAGCGCAGCCGGAGGACGTGTTCGCGCAGGCCGTGGAACAGCTCGGCCGTGGCCCGGATTGACACGGCCCCGCCGGTCGTGGAATCCTGGCCCGCCGTGGAGCGGCACGGCTCCGAGAGCTACTTCGTCCTCGACGAGGGCCTGCTCGCCGAGGCGGGCGGCGGCCGCGAGCGTCCGCTCGCGGCGCGGCTCGAGGCGGCGGCGCCGCCCTTCCGGTTCACGCGGCTCGGCCCGCGGGGCGACCGGCTCGGCGACGGCGCGCTGAAACGGCTCGCGAACGCGATGACCGACGGCGGCCGGCGCGCGGGGCGCATCCCCGCCGGCTACACCTACCTGGGCCAGTTCGTCGACCACGACCTCACGTTCGACAAGACGAGCGTCATGCTCGGCGAGCGCGTCACCCCGGCCCAGCTCGTGCAGGCGCGCTCTCCGAGCCTCGACCTCGACTCGCTCTACGGAGCGGGGCCCCAGGATCCCGTCTCGGCGAGGTTCTACGCCGACGACGTCCACCTGAAGATGGGCAGGACGGCCACGATCGGCGACGACGAGGCGAGGGACGACTACGACCTGCCGCGGCGCGGCACGGGCAGCGCGGCGGCGAGGCGAAAGGCCTTGATCCCGGATCCGCGGAACGACGAGAACCTCGCCGTCGCGCAGACGCACCTGGCCTTCATCCGCTTCCACAACCGCGTCGTCGACACGCTGCCGGCCTCCGTGCCGCCCGCCCAGCGCTTCACGCAGGCCCGGGAGCTCGTCGTCAAGCACTACCAGTGGATGCTGCGCCACGACTACCTGCCTCGGATCTGCAACCGGGGAGTGGTGAGCGACGTCTTCCGGAACGGCCGCAAGGCGTTCGAGGTCGGCGTCGCCCCCACTG
>JAICGP010000100.1 GCA_025923055.1 Thermoleophilia bacterium | reverse complement strand
TGCGCGACGGCGAGCTCGAGGCGGCCGGGCGGCTCTTCACCCTCGACGCGCTCGGCCTCGCCGAGGGCCCGGAGGGATTCCCGCAGATCCAGGCGGCCCTGACCGTCAGCGCGTACACGTACGCGCCGGCGCCTCCCGCGGCCGCGCCCGGGACGACGCCTCCCGCGACGACGACCGCCCCGGTGGCCGAGGACCCGGCGGCGCTGGGGACCGGCTGATGGCCAAACGCAGCGCAGCTGACCTCGCCAAGGCGAAGGAGGCGAAGCAGAAGAAGATCCTGCTCGTCCTCCTGCCGTTCTTCCTCCTCCTCGTCGCCTGGCAGGGCCCGAAGATGTACAAGCAGCTCTTCGCGCCGCCGGCGCCCGAGGGGGCGACCGTGACGCAGACGACCACGACACCGGCGGCGACGACGCCGGGCGCCGCGCCCGCGCCGGGAGCGCCCCCGACCCCGGCGGGGCAACTTCCCGACAGCGACCCGGTCCCGTCCGCGGCCGGCGACCAGCTCGGCTCGCTCAGCCGCTTCACGGCGCGCAACCCCTTCCAGGCGCCGAGCGGGGCGGCCACCGGTGACGCGCCGGAGACGACGACGCTCTCGTCGGCGGTCATGGAGGTGAACGGGACGTCCGAGACCGTGTCGGTCAACGGCACGTTCCCGGCCGCGGACCCGATCTTCCAGCTCGTCTCCGTGAGCGCGTCCCAGGTCGTCCTGACGCTGACGAGCGGCGAGTTCGAGGGCGGCGAGGCGAACGTCCAGCTCGCGGTCGGCGAGCAGGTCGAGCTCGTCGGCGACGACGGCAGCACCTACACGGTGACCGTCGTCTCCGTCTCCTAGCCCGCTCCCGGCGGGGCCGCGTCCCGTCCGCGGGAGACATGCCGGTGCCTGGCACCGACGTCGCCGGGCGCGCCAGGTCGCTTTCAGGCTCGTCCGGGGCGGTCGATCCGACCGCGGCGGCGCATGGCTTCTCGTACGAGAGACGAAGGTGGCCACCTTGTCATGTCCGCTCAGGACGTGCTGGTGCCTGGCACCGGCGTGTCCTCGAGGAACCTGTCCGGGGCCGGCGGCGGTAGGGTGCGCGCCCGTGCGCCTCCTCGTCGCCCGCTGCGAGGTCAGCTACAGCGGCCGCCTCAGCGCGTACTTGCCGCTTTCGACGCGGCTCCTGATGCGGAAGGCGGACGGCTCCGTGCTCGTCCACGCCGACGCGGGCGGCTACAAGCCGCTCACCCTGCGCCTCTGGCCGTCCGGCCTGGTTTGCCGCCGGTCCTCGGCTTCCCGGTCGGGTACGCCTTCGGACTCAACCCCCTTGCTGAAGGGCGGTCGCGATGGCCCAGATGACGAGTATGGGGATCGCCAGGCCGCCGAGACCCAGGCCGGATACCGCCACGCCGTAGAAGTCACGGCGGAGAGCCGAGATGCCCAGGCCGGCAAGAGCGAGTAGAGGCGCGATTCCGAGCGCGAGAAAGAACAGCAGGCTCCACGAAAAGAGGTCACCGAAGAAGAAGAGCTGTCCGATCAACGGGAGCTCAAGAGCCACGCTCAGGACGCCCAGGCCGAGACCTGCCCGCGTACGGGACACTCACCGGTCATCGGCCCTCCCGGAGCCGGTCCTGAGCGATTCCGACCGCGCCGCGCGATCCGCTTCGCCTCTCACCGCGACCATCCGCCCAAGCCGTTCACCGCATCGAGCCCTGTCCGCTATGGACGGTAGGTTGCGCCGCGCATGCGCTTGATCGTCGCGAGGTGCGAGGTCGCCTACACCGGCCGACTCTCGACCCGGCTTCCAGAGGCCGTTCGCCTGCTGATGGTCAAGGAGGACGGCACGTTCATGGTCTGGTCGGACGGAGGGGGGCTGAAAGTAAAGCCCCTGAACTGGATGACCCCGCCGACCGTCGTCGAGCCGGACGGGGAGCCGCCCGGGCGGATCGTCGTCCGCAAGCGCGCCGGCCGGACCGAGGACGTGCTCGAGATCACCGTCCACGAGCTGCTGAGCGACGTGACGCACGACATGGGCGAGGCGCTCGGGCTCGAGAAGGACGGCGTCGAGGCGCAGCTCCAGGCCGAGCTGGCCGATCGGCCCGAGGCGCTCGGCGACGGGCTCCGGCTCGTCAGGCGCGAGTGGGCGACCGACATCGGGCCGGTCGATCTCATGTGCCGCGACGAGGGCGGCGGCTGGGTCGCAATCGAGGTGAAGCGGGTGGCGACGATCGACGCGGTCGAGCAGCTCGTCCGCTATCTGGAACGGATCCGCCTCGACCCGGCGACCGCCTCGTGCACGGGGGTGCTCGCTGCCCAGCGCTTCAAGCCGCAGGCGCTCACGCTCGCCCGGGCGCGGCGGATCCGCTGCGTCGAGGTCAGCCTCGAGGAGCTGCGCGGCGAGCGGGAGCCCGAGCTGACGCTCTTCGGCGCTTGACTTCGGCGAACGGCGTTAGCTAGACTCGGCTAACACCGTTAGCCTGCAAGCGAGGGAGCCCTCGTGCAAGCCGTTCTCACCCGCCCGTCCCGCTCTCATCTCCGCGTCACGTACGCGGCGCTCGCCGCGGCGCTCGTCGGGCTGATCGTTGTCTTCTACGCGCGCGAGACGGTCGGCTGGTGGCCTCCGGTCGCGTTCGGGCTCGGGCCCGACCTCGCGCTGCTCCTCGGCCTGGGCGGCGGCCTCCAGCGCGGGCAGCTCCACCCGCGTGCCGTGCCGCTCTACAACCTGCTCCACCGCTTCTGGGGGCCGCTCGGGCTGGGCGGTGCCTCGCTCGCCTTCGGCCTGGCGCCCGCCTGGACGGTCGGGGCGCTCGCCTGGGGCGTCCACGTCGCGGTCGACCGGGCGGTGGGCTACGGCCTGCGCACGCGCGATGGCTTCCAGCGTAGCTAGGACGCGGGAGATCGCGGGCGCGGCGCGCGCCGTCCTCGAGGAGGAGGGCGCGGCCGCGCTCTCGATGCGGCGCGTCGCCGAGCGCCTCGGCATGCGGGCGCCCTCGCTCTACAAGCACGTCGCCGGGAAGGAGGAGATCGAGGCAGAGCTCATCTCCGACGGCTTCGAGGAGAGCGCCGCCGCCTTCGAGGAGGCGTGCGCCGGCGCCCATGACCACCTGGCGACCCTGGCGGCGGCCTACCGCGCCTTTGCGCTCGCCCATCCCCACCTCTACCGCCTCATGACCGAGCGGCCGCTCCCCCGCGCGCTCCTCCGCCCCGGTGTCGAGGAGCGGGCCGCCCGCCCGGTGATCGACGCAGCCGGTGGCGACGTCGACCTGGCTCGTGCCGCCTGGGCCTTCGCGCACGGCATGGTCATGCTCGAGCTGAACGGCCGCTTCCCGCCCGGCGCCGACCTCGACGCGGCCTGGGCGGCCGGGGTCGCGGCGCTCCAGGAAAGGCGCTAGAGGCCGGTCGCCTCGTCGAAGATCGACGTCACGCGCGCCCACTCCCTGTACGGCGAGGTGGGGTCGCGGACGACGACGGTCAGCTTCTTGACGGCGCGGCCGGCCGTTCCGTCGCCGCTCGCGACCTGGCTCCAGGTCATGAACGTGTCGACGCGGTAGCTCTTGCCGTCGGCGCCCGTCGAGCTCTTCGAGGGGACGACGCTCGTGCACGGCGAGCCGCCGCCGGAGCAGCTGGCGAGCGCCACCCGCTCCGTGAGCGTGACCACGGCGCCGGCGTTGTGGATCGCGGGCGAGGTCCCGTCGCCGCCGCGCTCGACCGTCCAGGTCGTCGTCCCGGCCCCGGCCGTGACGATAAGAACCTCGCCTTCGACCTTCACCCGGAACTCGGCCGTCGCGGGGAAGCCGGTCGCCGACGAGACGGTAAGCGTCGTCGCGCTCGCCGTGATGCCGCCGCTGACCGTCGTCGTGACGGACGTGTCGTCGGCGTAGGCGTCGTCGGCGGCGTAGACGTCGGGATCCTCCGCGGTGACGAGCGCGGCCACCTCCGTCTCGTCGAGGCCGAGGGTCTCGTACCTGACGGCGCGGAAGCGCTCCATCTCGGCGTCCGCGAGCGCCCCGGCGGTGGTGATCGTGCTCGCCCGCCGGAGCTGGACGAGGCCCGACTGGAAGAGGGCGAAGACGGCGAGGACGCCGATCATCATGATCGTCATCGCGGCCACGAGCTCGACCATGCCGAAGCCCCGCTCGTCGCGGCCGCGCGCGAAGAGGAGTCGGCTCGAGGCGGACACCGTCCCTTCTCATCGGCAGGCCGCCGGCTCCGCTCAAGGCGGCGAGGGGGGATGCCGATTTCGTGCTCGGTATGGCGTCGTATGCCTACACGGCCATCAACTCGGCCGGTCTCGAGTCGACCGGAGAGATCAACGCGCCCGACGTGAGCGCCGCCCGCGAGGCGCTGCGCGTCCGCGGCCTCCTCGCCCTGGCTCTCGAGGAGCGGGAGAGCGCCGTGAAGGCGCAGGGTCTCGCCGTCAAGAAGGTCAAGGCGAAGTCGCTCCAGATCTTCTCGCGGCAGTTCGCCACGATGATCGAGGCCGGCCTCAACGTCGTCACGGCGCTCCTCATCCTCGAGGAGCAGACCGAGGACAAGAAGCTCGCCGCCATCATCGGCGAGATCCGCGCCGACGTCGAGGGCGGCCTGCTCCTGTCCGAGGCGATGGCCCGCCACCCCCGCGTCTTCTCGCGGCTCTTCGTCGCCATGGTCGAGGCCGGGGAGGCGGCCGGAATCCTCGACGTCGTGCTCGACCGCGTCGCCTACCAGATCGAGAAGGAGACGAAGATCAAGCGCCGCGTGAAGGGCGCGATGATGTACCCGATCATGGTGCTGTCGTTCGCGACCCTCGTCCTGATCGGCATGCTCCTCTTCCTCGTCCCGATCTTCGTGGACATCTTCAAGTCCCTTGGCGGCGACCTGCCCATGCTCACGAAGATCGTCGTCGCGGCCTCCGACTTCCTCCGCGCCCGCTTCTACTTCGTCTTCCCCGCGCTCGGGCTGATCATCTGGGGCTTCTTCCGCTGGAAGAAGACCGAGCGGGGCCGGCGCATCTGGGACCAGGTGCGCATGAAGGCGCCGATGGGGATCGGCAAGGTGATCGTCAAGATCGGGATGGCGCGCTTCTCGCGCACCCTCTCGACGCTCGTCGCGGCCGGCGTCGACATCATCCGCTCCCTCGAGATCACGAGCGCCACCTCGGGCAACAGCATCATCGAGGACGCCACCCTCGAGGTGAAGGAGCGCGTCACGCAGGGCGTGCCCATCGCCGTCCCGCTTGCCGACGCGGACGTCTTCCCGCCGATGGTGTCCCACATGGTGCGCGTCGGCGAGGAGACCGGAGAGCTCGAGAAGATGCTCTCGAAGATCGCCGACTTCTACGAGGACGAGGTCGACAGCGCCATCGCGAGCCTGACGTCGATCATCGAGCCGCTCATGATGATCGCCGTCGGCATCGTCGTCGGGATCATCATCATCGCGATGTACCTCCCGATGTTCAAGCTGCTGACCCTGATCCAGTAGTCGTCCGGCCGATCTAGCCGCTGGCGGCGGCGTGCGCGAGCGCGGACGGCGTCTGGCGGCCGACGATCGCCGGCGCCTCGTGGACGAGCTCGTCGTTCTCGAGGGCCTCCACCATGAAGAGGGCGAAGTCGATGCGGCGGGTGAGGTTGCTCTCCAGGATGGGGTCGCCGACGTGCCGGCTCCAGACGGGCAGGCCCTGGCTCTCGCCCTCCTCGAGGTCGCTTCCGCGCACGACGGTCCAGCGCGTGTCGCTCGCGAACACCCGCCGGCACGCCTCCACCTGGTCGTCGATGTCGGCGAAGCGGACAAGGCGGGCGAGGCGGCCGCCGACGGTGACGAGGAGCTTCAGCTTCCTGGAGTACACGTCCCGACCGTCGCGGGTGATGTGCCACCCGCACGAGAACACGAGGCGCGCCCCGGGTTCGGCGTGGTCGAGCACCGCCTGAGCCGTTCCCGAGGAGTAGTGGTGGACGCCGCGCGGGACGAGCACGACGAGCACGCCGTCGCACCCTGCGACCGCCCTCTTGATCACCTCGCGGTCGTTCGTCGCCCCCGGGACGATCGTGATGCGCTCCTTGAACTCGTCGAGCTTCCCGACGCTCTGCTCCCGGCAGACGCCGACGGCCTCGTAGCCGCGATCGAGCGCATGCTTGACCATGTACCGCCCGAGCTTGCCCGACGCGCCGACGATGCAGACCTTCACCGCGCGCTCCCGGGCGGCGTCGCGAGGAACCGGATCAGGTCGCCGACCGTGCGGTGGCGATGGCGGGCGTGGCGGAGCGGCAGCTCGCCGTGGACCTCGTAGCGGTTGCGGCGTCCGTCCCGCGTCTTCGTCAAGTACCCCGCTCGCTCGAGATCGCCGACGATCTGCGCTGCCGTTCGCTCCGTCACGCCGACGGCGGCGGCGATGTCGCGGAGGCGGGCCGAGGGGTCGGCGGCGATGCACTCGAGCACGTGGCCGTGGTTCGTCACGAACCGCCAGCGATGCCCGTCATTTCCGGTACTTGACTTCATGAATGGTGTTACTATAGTCCCTTCTCCGGCATTGGGAATGACCTTTCCGAGGGAACGAGTACGGGGTCTGAAGCGAGAGCTCGGTCGATCTTTCCGGACGTGCCGGTCGGCACGCCGGGCAGTCGAAGCCCTGTCTCGGCGCCCGAGCAAGACACGAGCACCAGGAGGAGCACAAGCATGAACGAGTCGAAGTCGTCCA
Organism: Thermoleophilia bacterium; assembly: GCA_025923055.1. GTDB lineage: Bacteria > Actinomycetota > Thermoleophilia > Gaiellales > Gaiellaceae > JAIBJN01. The sequence goes on along the minus strand of JAICGP010000100.1, from coordinate 3,251 downwards.
CTCAGGAGCCGAGCCGCGAGCGGTTCGACGTCGTCGTCGTCGGCGCCGGCCAGGCCGGCCTGGCGATCGGCCGCCTGCTCGCCCGCCCGGGTCGACGCTTTGCGATCCTCGAGGCGGCGGGCGCGATCGGCGCAGCGTGGCGCGACCGCTGGGACTCGCTCGTCCTCTTCACCTCCCGCCGGTACGACGCGCTTCCCGACCTTCCCTTTCCCGGCGATCCGGACGGGTACCCGACGCGAGACGAGGTCGTCCGCTACCTCGAGCAGTACGCGGCGACGTTCGAGCTCCCCGTCCAGGTGGATGCCGCCGTGCGGTCGCTGACCGCCGAGGGCGACACCTTCTTCCTCGAGCTCGACGACCGGCGCGTCGAGGCCGATCAGGTCGTGGTCGCGACGGGGCCGTTCCAGGCGCCGAACGTGCCCGCGGTCGCCGCCGGGCTCGCTCCGGAGGTCTTCCAAACGCACAGCGCCGGCTACCGCCGGCCGGACGACCTCCCGAAGGGGGCGGTCGTCGTCGTCGGGGGAGGGAACACAGGCTTCCAGATCGCCAAAGAGCTCTCCGCGACGCACGAGGTCCACCTCGCGATCGGCTCCCGGCAGAAGCCGCTGCCCCAGCGACTGCTCGGGCGCGACCTCTTCTGGTGGCTGACGAAGCTCGGCCTCCTCGAGAAGACGGTCGACTCGCGGCTCGGTCGCCGGGCCCGAGACCGCGACATGCTGATCGGCTCCACGCCACGGGAGCTGAGGCGCCGCTACGGCGTCGACCTGAAGCCGCGCCTCGTCGGCGCCTCCGGCCGGACGCTGACCTTTGCCGACGGCAGCGAGCTCGATGCCGACGCCGTCGTCTGGGCGACGGGCTACCGCCCCGACCACTCCTGGATCCGGCTTCCGGTGCACGCCCCCGAGGGCGGCGTCGTCCATCGCCGCGGCGTCACCGAGGTGCCCGGCCTCTACTTCCTCGGCCTCTCCTGGCAGCACACCCGCGGCTCGGCGCTCCTGGGCTGGGTGAAGGACGACGCCGCCTTCATCGCCGACCGGATCCAGGCGTTCGCCGAGGCCCGCCTCGCCCCCGCACCCGATACGTCCACGGCCGACGCGGCAGCCGCGCCGCAGGCGGCCGGCGCCACCCAAGGAGCCTGATCATGCAGAAGCACGCTCACGAGACGTCCGCGTCCACCGACCGCTTCTCCACGGACACCGACGGGCTTGCGGAGGCGACCGCTCCGGCGGTCGTCGACCTCTCCGACGGCGACGAGGTCGAGCTGCGCATCGCCCCCGTGGCGAAGCGGGTCGGCGAGGACACCGTCCGCATGCTCGCGTACAACGGCTCGATCCCGGGCCCGACCCTGCGCGTCCCGGAGGGCTCGGAGCTCGTCGTCAACGTCGCGAACGAGGGCGATCTCGAGGCGACGGTCCACTGGCACGGGCTCCGGCTCGAGAACCGGTACGACGGCACGCACGAGACGCAGGCCCCGATCCCGGTCGGGGGCTCGTTCTCCTACCGCGTCCGCTTCCCCGACCCCGGCGTCTACTGGTACCACCCCCACATTCGGGAGGACTACGGGCAGGAGCTCGGCCTGTACGGGAACATCGTGGTCGTCCCGGCCGACGCCGGGTACTGGCCGCCGGTCCACCGCGAGGTGACGCTGACGCTCGACGACGTCCTCGTCGAGGACGGGAAGCTCGCGCCGTTCAGCCGTACGGAGACGACGTTCGCTGCGATGGGCCGGTACGGGAACGTCCTCCTCGTCGGCGGCGAGACCGAGCTCTCGCTCGACGCCCGCGCCGGCGAGGTCGTTCGCCTCTACCTGACCAACACCGCCAACACGCGCGTCTTCAAGGTGGTCCTCCCGGGCGCCCGCATGAAGCTCGTCGGCGGCGACAGCGGCCGCTACGAGCGCGAAGAGATCGTCGACTCTGTCGTCGTCGCGCCGTCCGAGCGGGCGGTCGTCGACGTCCTCTTCCCCGAGCCGGGGGCCGTGACGCTCGAGCACCGCACCCCCGGGCGAACGTACCGGCTCGCCACGATCGACGTGCGCGCCGACCAGGCGCCGCCGCTCGGCGTCGAGTTCGACGCCCTGCGCGCCAACCCGGAGTGGGCGGAGGAGCGCGAGCGGCTCTCGGCGTTCTTCGACGCGCAGCCCGACAAGACGCTCGGGCTCGTCGCCGAGATGGACGTCGCCGTGCCCGAGGGGCCGGTCGTCTACGCCTGCCCGATGCACCCGGACGTCGTCAGCGAGACCCCGGACCGGTGCCCGAAGTGCGGCATGAAGCTCCTCGCCGTCTCGGCCGGCTACGTCTGCCCGATGCACCCGGACGTCGTCGGCGAGGAGGGCGACCGCTGCCCCAAGTGCGGCATGAAGCTCGTCCCGGCCGCGCTCGTCCCGAGCGGCGGGCACGGCGACGACGAGCACGCGCACCACGGGCACGACCACCACGACGACCACGGGCACGCCGGGCACGAGACGCACGACCACGAGAGCGCGCACGGCGCCGCCGAGGGGATCGAGTGGGAGGACGACATGCTCGAGGTCAACCGCCTGACGACGCCGGCGAACATGCGCTGGAACCTCGTCGACCGCGAGACGGGCGCCGTGAACCACGAGATCGACTGGCGCTTCCGCGTCGGCGACCGCGTCAAGCTGCGGCTGGTCAACGAGATGGACTCGGACCACCCGATGCAGCACCCGTTCCACATCCACGGCGCCGGACGCTTCGTCGTGCTGGCGCGCGACGGAGTCCCCGAGGAGAACCTCGTCTGGAAGGACACTGTCCTCGTGCGGACGGGCGAGACGGTCGACGTCCTGCTCGACGTGACGAACCCGGGCCGCTGGATGGCACACTGCCACATCGCCGAGCACCACGAGAGCGGGATGATGTTCAGCTTCGACGTCGAGCCGGCGTGAGGTGAAACCGGTCGGCTAGCGGTTGTGGCTCACGACCTCGACGTTGTTCCCGTCGGGGTCGAGGGCGTAGGCGCCGTAGTAGCCCTCGTGGTACTCGGGCCGCTCTCCGGGGGCGCCGTTGTCCGCATAGCCCGCGGCGGTCGCCGCGCGGTGGAAGGCTTCGACCGTCGCGTTCTCGCGCGCGGGAAAGGCGAGGTGGACGTTCTCCGTCGGCGTCCCGGCAACGATGGAGAACGAGCCGCTCGCGCCGGCGAGCTGCACCCTCTCGGGGGCGTCGTGCTTCACCCGGAAGCCGGCGTGTGGCGCGATCGTCTCGTAGAAGCGCCTCGAAGCTGCAAGGTCGGCG
>JAICGP010000099.1 GCA_025923055.1 Thermoleophilia bacterium | reverse complement strand
TGGCTTCTGCGGCAGCGGCGCCGGCCTATGCGGCGGCCGGCGCCGCCTCTCTGCGACGGGCGGCTAGGCTGGCCGGGTGAACCGCCTGGCGGCCGAGACGAGCCCGTACCTCCTCCAGCACGCCGACAACCCCGTCGACTGGTACGCGTGGGGCGAGGAGGCCTTCTCGCGGGCGCGAGAGGAGGACAAGCCCGTGCTCCTCTCCGTCGGCTACGCCGCGTGCCACTGGTGCCACGTCATGGAGCACGAGTCCTTCGAGAACGAGGAGATCGCGCGGCTCATGAACGAGCACTACGTCTCCGTCAAGGTCGACCGCGAGGAGCGGCCGGACGTGGACGGGCTCTACATGGACGCCGTCGTGGCGATGACCGGCGGCGGCGGCTGGCCGATGACGGTGTTCCTGACCCCGGACGGCAAGCCCTTCTTCGGAGGCACGTACTTCCCGCCGGAGCCGAGGCGCGGCATGCCGAGCTTCCCGCAGGTGCTGACCGCGGTCGCGGAGGCGTACCGCACCCGGCGCGGCGACCTCGAGCGCCAGGCGGAGGCGCTCGTGGAGGCGATCAGGAACGCGAGCGAGCAGCCTCCGTCGGGCGAGCCGCTCACGACCGGGCTCCTGACGGGGGCGCTCCCGGGACTGCGCAGGCTCTTCGATCCGGCCGAGGGCGGCTTCGGGCCGGCGCCGAAGTTCCCGGCCGCCTCGACGATCGAGCTGCTCCTGCGGCTCCACGCCCGCGGCGGCGCCGGGGACGCGCTCCACATGGCGACGCTGACGCTCGACCGGATGGCCGCCGGCGGCATGTACGACGTGCTCGGGGGCGGCTTCCACCGCTACTCCGTGGACGCCCGCTGGCTCGTCCCCCACTTCGAGAAGATGCTCTACGACAACGCGCTCTTGGCCTCGGCGTACCTGCACGCGTGGACCGTGACTGGTGAGGAGCGCTACCGGCGCGTGGTCGAGGAGACGCTCGACTACATGCTCCGGGAGCTGCGCCTGCCGGAGGGCGGCCTGGCCTCGGCGCAGGATGCGGACACCGACGGCGTCGAGGGCCTCACGTACTCGTGGACGCCGGACGAGATCGAGGCGGTGCTCGGCGAGGATCGCTCCGAGTGGCTGCAGCCGTTCGAGGACGGCCGCTTCGTCATCCGGGGCGAGATCCCAGCGGACGCCCGCGCAGCCTTGCTCCGCGCGCGCGAAACGCGCCCGCAGCCGCTGCGGGACGACAAGGTGCTGGCCGGCTGGAACGGGCTCGCCCTGGCGGCGCTCGCCGAGGCGGGGGCGCTCCTCGGCCGCGCCGACTGGCTCGACGCCGCGCGGGCGCTCGGCGAGTTCCTGCTCGGGCCGCTCTCGGGCGAGGGCGGCCGCCTCCTGCGGACGTACCGGGAAGGCGAGGCGCGCATCCCGGGGTACCTCGAGGACTACGCGAACGTCGTGAACGGGCTCGTCGAGGTCTCCTGGGCGACGGGCGAGCTGCGCTGGCTCGAAGAGGCCCGCCGCCTGGCCGGGCTCATGGTCGACCTGTTCGCCGACGCGGAGCGGGGCGGGTTCTACGTCGACGCGCCCACGGACGGAAACGGCCTCGTCGCCCGGCGCAAGGAGTTCGACGACCACCCCACGCCGGCCGGGAACTCGATGGCCGCGTTCGTCCTGCTCCGGCTGGCGCGGATCTACGGGGACGAGGAGCTGGAGCGCCGCGCGGTGGGCGTCTTCCGCCTGGCGGTGCCCCTCATGGAGCGTGCGCCCGGCGCCGTGCCGCACCTGCTCTGCGCGCTCGACCTCCACTTCTCGCCGCCGCGGGAGGTCGCGGTGGTCGGGGAATCGCAGGAGCTGCGCGCCGCCGCGCTCTCGGGCTTCCGGCCCAACACCGTCTTCGCGTTCTCGCCGGAGCCGACGGAGGCCGTGCCGCTCCTCGCCGGCAAGGGGCTGGTGGCCGGCGCGCCCGCCGCCTACGTGTGCGAGAGCTTCGCGTGCCAGCGGCCGGTGACCGCCGCCGACGAGCTCCGCCGCCTTCTCGGCGACGACGCGGCCGCGTAGGCGATCCGCGGCGGCGGTCTCGGGTCGAGCCCGGCCGTCTCCCGTCCCGGGCGCGTCCCGACGAGCTTGTGCTCCACGAACACAAAGGGGAACCGCCCCGCGAACAGGTCGGCCAGGAGCCGGTCGAGGTCGTCGGCCCGCCGCCGCTTGCGCTCGCGCTCGGCGATCAGGATGCGCCTGACGCTCGAGTAGCTCGGCCGCGGAACGCCCAGGCGGGCGGCGACGGGCCGCAACAGCCGCCAGGCCTCGGCGTACGGCATCCCGAACGCGTCCAGGATCCGCAGCGCCTGGACGAACTCGCGGTGGACGGGAGGATGGAAGGCCACCGGACGAGCATGGGGCGAAAGAGCATGTGCGTGTGAGACACAAGGCGCCGGGGGCGTGCCGATCTCGCGCCGGCGCCGTGCCGCGGGGCTAGCGGCGCGCGGCGGCGAGGAGGTCGGCGACCACGCGGAGGTCGTCGACGAAGGCGGCGTAGGCCTCGCGACGCGCCTCGTCGTCCGGAGCGCGCAGGATCGAGGACGGGTGCACGGTCGCGAGCACGTGCGGGGCGAGGTCGGACTCGACGGGCACACCGCGCTGCTTCGTGACCCGGAAGCTGCGGCCGAGGAGCGACTGCGCCGCGGTCGCGCCGAGCGCGACGAGGGCCTCCGGGCGCAGTACCGAGAGCTCGGCGTCGAGCCACGGGCGGCAGGCGGCGAGCTCCTCCGCGTTGGGCTTCTGGTGGATGCGCCGCTTGCCGCGCGCCTGCCACTTGAAGTGCTTGACGGCGTTCGTCACGTAGGCGCGGCGCCGGTCGATGCCCGCCTCCTCGAGCGCCTCGTCGAGGACCCGCCCGGCGGGGCCGACGAACGGGCGCCCCTCGCGATCCTCGCGGTCGCCCGGCTGCTCCCCGACGAGGACGACCTCCGCCTGCGCCTGTCCCTCGCCGAAGACCGTCTGCGTCCCCGTCTTCCAGAGCGGGCAGGCCCGGCAGCCGGCGGCGGCCTCGCGGAGCCGGGGCAGCGTCGGCCGTTCCGGAACGAGCGGCGCGGCGGTTCCCGGATCGTCAACCGGCACGAGGGGGTACTACCCCGGCTCTTGGGGTTCCGCACCCTCCTCTACGGCGACTGGCATCCGCTCGTCCGCGACCCGCTGGACGTGCTTCGAGGCATTTTCGTCGCCGGGGCGGCCGTCATGGCGCTCCTCGGCGAGCCGGGCGCTCTCAACGCGGGCGTCGCCGCGGCGGCGGTCGTCGCCGTCCGCTTCCTGAACCTGCCCCGGCTCTTCGACCTCGCCTTCGTCCTCGTGATGGCGCTGACCGGCTGGGGAGAGGCCCTGCGCCTCTACGACCGCTTCGGCTACTACGACATCGCCGTCCACTTCCTCGTTCCGCTCCTCGGCGCGCCGATCGTCTACGTCGCGCTCGCCCGGCTCGACACGCTTCCGGACCCCGTCGACGCGACCGGCAGCCGCCGCCACCTCACGGGAATCTTCGTCGTGACGCTCGCGCTCGGCCTGGCGATCGGCGCCGCCTGGGAGATCCTCGAGTGGTCCTCCGACGAGCTTCTCGGGACGAAGCTGACACGCGGCGAGCAGGACACGATCGCAGACCTCGTCGCCGACGCCGTCGGCGCCCTCGCCGGCGGAGCGCTCCTCGTCGCCTGGACGGTCGTCGGCTGGGGAACCGTGCGCCGGCTGCCCGGCGGCGCCGAGACCCGCGACGACTAGCGACGGTTACGCGCGGACCACGACGGGCGCGCCCAGCGGCGCGAGCCGCAGGAGGCGCCGCAGGTCGGCGTCGCGCCCACGCGGGCACCCGGCCGAGACGGCCGCGCCCACCGAGGCCGGATCCTTCGTTCCGTGCACGGCGATGCGGTCGCCGCCGCGCCAACCCGCCGGCAGCCGCGGCTGGTGGGCCGAGAGGGCGAGGATGCAGCAGCCGTAGTAAGCCCCGTAGCGCGCCCCGGCGAGCTTGTCCGTGACGGCGAAGCGGCCCACTGGCGTCGGCGACGACGCGCGCCCGACGCCGACGGTCATCCGGAAGAGCGTTCGGTCGCCGCGGCGGACGACCAGGCGCCGCGCGGAGAGGTCGATCACGACCCGGACGCGCGTCCACGCCGAGCGCAGCTCGCCGGCGCGCGCGTCGACCCAGCCGAGGCGTCCGTTGGCGACGTGGGTCGTCACCACTCCCAGCCACGGCCCCCGACGCTTGGCCACCAGGAGCGTCGTCGGGGAGCCGAACTCCGTGCGCGGGCCGAGCCGCGCGACGACGGGGCCGCGCGGGCGCGAGCGGACGACGACCGTCGTTCCCGCCGCGGGCCGCACGACCTCACGCGCGGGATCGCGCTCCCGCATGGCCGGCTCCGGGGCCGGCCGCGACTCGACCTGAGCCGCGAGCACGCCTCCGGATACCGGCGAGGAGGAGCCCGCCGCCGATCTGGCCGGTCGCGGCTCCGCGGGCGGGTCGCCGCGTCCGGCGGCAGGCCGGGCGGCCATGATCAGCAGCGCCGCGACCGCAGCGGCGAGGGAGACCGCGACCAGCACGTGGGGAGGCAGGTAGACACGCCCCATCCCAACGGTGATCGGGCGGCCGCGCGCCCGCCTCGCTCACCCGGACGGGGGATGCCACTGGAGTCCCGCTAGCGCTCGCCGACGCCGGCTACTGGTTCCACTTGTCGGCGGTCGAGCCGCCGTGCCGCGAGCTCTTCGCCCTCACGTCCGTGACGTCCTGGGGCGTGTCGGCCGAGTAGACCTCCCGCTCGGTGTTCGCCATCGTGCCCTGGCTGCGCCGGGCCGAGTAGCTCTTCCCGAACCTCCGGAGCCTGCGAAAGAACCGGTTCATGAGCTTTCTCTACCCGGCGGCGCCGCTCGCGCACCCTCCGCCGCGCCGAGCCCTTGTGTCTCACGAGCATTAGCCTTCGGGCGGCTCGGTGTGAGCCTCGACTTCACGAGAGGAGCCCGAGCGCTCGTGCGCGTGGAACACGAGGTTCCAGGCGGGCGAGAAGGCGCGTAGGGGCGGGCGGGAGCGGGTAGGCGGTCGGCGTGGAGCCGGGCCCTCCAGTGCACGCGACCCGAAACGACGCGCCGCCGCTTCCCAAGGAGCTCCAGGTCGAGGTCACGGGAGCGTGCAACCTCGCCTGCCGCATGTGCCTCGTCAGCTACCGGCCCAAGCTCGGGAAGGCGCAGGGGGCGATGAGCTTCGAGCTCTTCAAGGAGGTCGTCGACGAGCTGCCCGAGCTCGAGAAGCTCACCGTCCAGGGGCTCGGCGAGCCGCTGCTGGCGCCCGACCTCTTCCGGATGGTCGAGTACGTCGCCGCACGGGGCGTCCGCGTCGGGTTCAACACGAACGGCACCCTGCTCACGGAGGAGCGCGCCGAGCGGCTCGTGCGCGCCGGGCTCGACTGGCTGCACGTCTCTCTGGACGGCGCGACGCCCGAGACGTACGAGCGCATCCGCCGCGGCTCGAGCTTCGCCACTGTGGAGCGCAACGTCCGCGGCCTCGTCCGCGTCGTCCGGCGGCTTCGAGCGGAGCGCCCCCTGCTCTCGCTCGTCTTCGTCGCCATGCGGAGGAACCTCCGCGAGCTCCCGGACGTCGTCCGCCTCGCGGGCGAGTGGGGAGTCGGGCGGCTCTTCGTCCAGAACCTCTCCCACTCCTTCGACGACACCGACCCGTCCGGCGCGTACGCAGGTATCCGCGACTACGCGCTCGAGGAGGCCCTCTGGGGCGAGAACGACCACGCCGAGGCGGAGGGCGTGTTCGCCGAGGCGCGCGCCGTCGCCGGGAAGCTCGGCGTCGAGCTCCGCCTTCCGAGGCTCGCAGAGCCGCCGCCGCGACCGCGCGAGTCGGGCGCGCCGGGGTGCCACTGGCCGTTCGAGTCCGCCTACCTCGCCCACGACGGCCAGGTGCAGCCGTGCTGCATGGTCATGGGCTCGGACCGTGCCGTCCTCGGCGACGCCGGTGACGAGCGCTTCTCGAGCGTCTGGGCAGGCGAGGCCTACCGGGACTTCCGGGAGGGCCTCCTCGGCGACGAGCCGCCGGCGGTCTGCCAGGGCTGCTCGCTCTACCGCGGCGTCTTCTAGACCGCGGCGCCTCTAGGGCTTCCGCAGCTGCGTCACCCAGTACGGCGTCGTCGGCGTCACCGGCGTGTCGAAGCGCGCGTTGACGGCGTAGAGCCTCTTGCCGTGCTCCGCGATGGTGGTCGGCACGTCGAAGTCCGGGTCGGTCAGGTGCGTCGCGAGCACGCCTCTGCTCAGGTCCCGGGAGAGGCGCACGACGGCGACGCGGTTCTGGCGGTTGCGGACGACGTAGAGGACCTTCCCGTCGAGGAGGATCCCGTCGCCGGCCGTGACCGTCTCGCCGCCGAGGTCGATCTCGCTCGCGACCCCGGTGGCCGGGTCGGCCGTGAAGAGCTTGCCGAGGTTGCTCTGGACGAGGACCAGCGTCTTGCCGTTGGGCGTCGCGTCGATCCCGTTCACGTTGAACCCGTCCACGTAGGCGATGTCGCCGGAGAGCGGGATCGTCTCGGCCGCCGCGCCGAGCGCGCCGCCGGGCCCGATGGGGACGCGGTAGAGCTGCTGCTGCAGGGAATCCGTGAAGTACGCCCCGTCGCGCGTCACGACGACGTCGTTCACGAAAGTCGTCCCGCCGGTCAGCGAGTACTCCGCGAGCAACGCGCCGGTGCGGCCGTCGTAGACGAAGGCCCGGCCCGTCGGGCCGCCCGCGACGAAGAGGCGCCCGCGGACGTCGACGTCCATCCCGATCGCCTGCCTGCCGGCGGTGCCGGGGACGAGGACGCTGCCCTCCCCGGTGCGGAGGTCGCCCCTGTAGACGGCGCCCGTGGGGATCGAGCCGACGAAGAACGTCGTGCCCTTGCCGACGGCGATCCCTTCGGGAGCGAATCCGTCCGGGAGCGGGATCACCTCCGGAAACGACGGGCCGGCGCCTGCGGGAAGCCCTCCGAGCACTGCGATCGTCGCTGCGACGGCGACGGCTGCGAGCCTTCTCATTGTCCCCCCTCGGGTCACGAGCCCTCCCTCCTGAGGGCTCTGACGGCGCGTCCGAGCTTGCCGGACATCTTGCGGTACGGGCGCACGCGCCGCCCGGTTTCCGCCCCGGCCGCGCGACGCGTAAGCTCCACGCGTGTACGCGAGCATGACCACCGTCCGCGGGGCCGGCTCCGAGGTCGGCGATACCGCGCGCATGGCCGCCGAGTCGATGGTCTCCTGGCTGCAGGAGTTCGACGGCTACTGCGGCCTGCTCGTGCTCGCCGACGCGGACTCGGGCACCGCCCGGATCATGACGCTCTGGGAGAGCCGCCAGGCGCTGGAGCGGACCGAGCGGTCCCGCACGCAGGTCCGCGAGAGCATGGTCGCCGCGGCCGGCGCCGAGATCGAGAGCGTCGAGCGCTACGAGATCATGCTCGACGACCGCGCGTAGCCACGAGGCGCAGGTCGGCGTAGACTCGCCGCCGAGGCTGAGATGTTCGCCCGCGTCACGACCTTCGAAGGCGACCCGGAGCGCATGGAAGAGGGCGCTCGCCTCTTCAGCGAGGAGGTGATCCCCTGGCTTCGCGACGCGACGGGGTTCCGCGGCTGGATCGTCCTCCTCGACCGGGAGCGCCGCCGCAGCCTCGGCCTCACCTTCTGGGCGACCGAAGAGGCGATGAAGGACGAGGAGGCGACCGGCGGGGCGATCCGCGACGACCTCGCGGCCAGTCTCGGCACGACGAGGACGGGCATGGACTACTACGAGATCGTCGTCGCCGAGGCGCTCGCGCTCGAGCGCCCGGACGAGTAGCCCGTCCCTCGCCCGTCCGCGGGTTCGCTCGCCTTCGTCTCGGGGAAGCATCGGAGCATGGTGGTAGCCTTTCGCGCCTCCGATCACGGAGGCCCTCTATCCGCATGACCGTCGCCCATACGGCCCGGCCCGACGAAGGATTCGTCCACGAGGCCCTTCTGTACGCAGGCGACGACGGCTTCGTGAGCGGGACGCTCCCCTTCGTCCGGGAGGGGCTGGAGCGCGGAGAGCCGGTGCTCGTCGTCGTGCAGCGCGAGAAGATCGACCGCCTCCGGGCCTCGCTCGACGGCGAAGCGGAGCGCCTCCTCTTCGCGGACATGGCCGAGGTCGGCACGAACCCGGCCCACATCATCCCGCTCTGGGCGGATTTCGTCGGCGACCGGGGGCACGGACGGCCCGTGCGAGGGATCGGCGAGCCGATCTGGCCCGAGCGCGGCGCAGCCGAGCTCGTCGAGTGCCAGCGGCACGAGTCGCTCCTCAACCTCGCCTTCGCGGAGGCGCCGGCCTGGCGGCTCCTCTGCCCCTACGACGTCTCCGCTCTGCCCCGGTCGGTGATCGACGAGGCGCGCCGCAGCCACCCGCACGTCGTCGCCGGCGGCGTACGCAACGAGAGCTCCAGCTTTCGCGGGCTCGAGGAGATCGGCGCTCCTTTCGCGGACCCGCTCCCACCGGCGCCCCCCTCGGCCCGCGAGCTGCGCTTCGACGGCGCGTCGCTCGCCGCCCTACGCGGCTTCGTTTACGAGCGGGCCGACGAGGCGGGGCTGGGGACGGCGCAGGGGCACGACCTCGCGCTCGCCGTGAACGAGCTGGCGACGAACAGCGTCCGCCACGGCGGCGGCGACGGCGTCGTGCGCGCGTGGGAGGAGGACGGGACGTTCGTCTGCGAGGTGGAGGACCGCGGGCGCATCGGCGACCCGCTCGTGGGCCGCAAACGCCCAGCCGCGGACCAGAAGGGCGGTCGCGGCCTCTGGATCGCGAACCAGCTCTGCGACCTCGTCCAGGTTCGGTCCTTCGCCGAGGGGACGCTCGCCCGACTCCACCTGCGCCGCAGCGGCTGACCCGCCTCCGGCTGGCAAGCTACGCGGGTGAGCGACGGGCTCGCCATCCGCATGCGCGGCGTGGTCAAGCGCTACGGGCCGATCACGGCGGTCGCCGGCCTCGACCTCGACGTGCCGATGGGGACGTGCGTCGGGCTCCTGGGCCCCAACGGGGCGGGGAAGTCGACGACGATGCGGCTCTTGACGGCGCAGTCGATCGCCGACGAGGGCGAGCTCGAGGTGCTCGGGTTCCGGCTGCCCGGCGAGTCGAAGGCGGCGCGCGCCGAGTGCGGCGTCGTCCCGCAGCTCGACAACCTCGACGTCACGCTGACGGTCGAGCAGAACCTGCTCGTCTTCGCGCACCTGTACCGGATCGGCCGCCACGAGCGGCGCGAGGCGATCGAGCGCGCGCTCGAGCTCGCGAATCTCGTCCACCGCCGCGACTCCCGGGTCGACAAGCTCTCGGGCGGCATGCGGCGGCGCCTGCTGATCGCCCGCGCGCTGGTGCACCGTCCGCGTCTCGTGCTCCTCGACGAGCCCACGGTCGGCCTCGACCCTCAGGTCCGGCAGGAGCTCTGGGCGCTGATCGACGCCCTGCGCTCCGAGGGCGCGACCATCCTCATGTCCACGCACTACATCGAGGAGGCGCAGCGCCTGGCCGACACGGTGCTGATCATGTCGCACGGGCGCGCGGTCGCGGCCGGGCCCCCGTCCCGGCTCGTGGCCGAGCACGCCGGGCGCGAGGCGCTCGAGGTCTACGGACCGCCGGCCCGCCTCGTCGAGGTCGAGATAGAGGCCGGCGCGGCCGGGCTGCGGACGCGGCGTACGGGGACGAGCGTCTCGATCCTCGGGCTCGACGGAACAGACGGGCACGCCTTCGAGGGCGAGCGGCGGCCCGCGAACCTCGAGGACGTCTTCGTCCTCCTGACCGGCGAGGAGATCGGCTAGTGGCCGAGATCGCGGCGCCGCGCACCCGGCGGCTGGGCCGGCTGGAGCGACCGGCGCTCACGGGCGTGCTCGTGCGCGAGGTCGTCAACTTCTCGTCCTACTGGCGCTCCTCGACCTTCTCCTCGACGGTCGAGCCGACCATCTACCTGCTCGCCTTCGGGTTCGGTTTCGGCTCGCTCGTGAGCGAGGTGGCCGGCTACGACT
>JAICGP010000098.1 GCA_025923055.1 Thermoleophilia bacterium | reverse complement strand
GACGATGGACGGCGTCAAGGTCGCAGAAATCCCGCAGATCGAGGTCGATCCGGTCACGCTCGACATCATCGAGGGCGCGCTGAAGAGCGCCCGCTTCGAGATGGACGCCGTGCTCTTCCGCACGGCCATGAGCCCCGTCATTCGGGAGCAGCACGACGAGTTCCCGATGATCACCGACCCGAAGGGCCGCATGGTCGTCGGCCAGTTCGGCTCGTACATCTCCGAGATGCTCGACACGCTCGAAGAGCCCGTGCGCCCGGGCGACGTGATCCTCACGAGCGATCCGTACAAGTGCGGTGGCTCGATCTCGCACATCAACGACTGGCTCGTCTGCCTGCCGATCTTCTGGAGGGACGAGCTGGTCGGCTGGGCCAGCATGTTCGGCCACCAGATGGACGCGGGCGGCCCGCTGCCGGGGGCGCTGCCCACGGGCGCGAAGACGATCTTCGGCGAGGGCGTCCGGATCCCGCCGGTGAAGATCTTCCGCGAGGGCGTGCAGAACCAGGACGTCCTCGACGTGATCCTCAACAACGTCCGCATGCCCGAGATGAACCGGGCCGACCTCATGGGCATCGTGGCAGGCTGCCGCACCGGCGAGAGGCGGGTGCTCGAGCTCTGCGAGCGCTTCGGCAAGGACACGTACCTGGCCGCCTGCCAGGCGCTCCTCGATCGCACGTACAAGGCGATGGCGAAGCTCATCCTCGCCGCCATCCCCGAGGAGCCCCAGTCGTTCGAGGACTGGATCGACGACGACGGGCTCGGCAACGGCCCCTACAAGATGAAGCTCACGATCTGGCGGGAAGGCGAGCATGCCTACTTCGACTGGTCGGGAACCGACCCGCAGGCGATGGGGCCAGTGAACTTCTACCTCTCGGAGGCCATGTTCAAGATGTTCATCGGGGTCTACCTGATCATGGTCTTCGACCCCCAGATCCTCTTCAACGACGGCTTCTACCCGCTCCTGCACGTGGTGATCCCGAGCGGGAGCCTGCTGCACCCGAAGTTCCCGTCGGCGCTCGGCTGCCGCACGCACGCGCTCACGCGTCTCTTCGACGTGCTCGGCGGGGCCCTCGCCCGCAAGAGCCCGGAGCACACGACCGCGGCCGGCTACGGGACGAGCCCCTACATGCTCTACTCGGGCTGGGACGACCGGGGCGACTTCTTCTACCTCATGGAGATCTCCTACGGCGGCATCCCGGGCCGTCCGATCGGGGACGGCATGGACGGTCACTCGTGGTGGCCGCTCTTCCAGAACATCCCGACCGAGTACCTGGAGGCGTACTACCCCGTGCGGATCGACGGCTACACCACGATCACCGACTCGGGGGGCGCCGGCTTCCACCGGGGCGGCAACGGGATCGAGAAGCGCTACGTCTACCTCGAGCCCGGTGAGATCTCGATCCACGACGACCGCTGGCTTACCTACCCGTGGGGCATCCTCGGCGGGAAGCCGGGCAGGCGCTCGGAGAAGGTCCTCCAGCGGGCGGACGGCTCCAGCGAGCGCCTTCCGTCCAAGGTCGACGAGGTGAAGGTCGAGGCCGGCGACGTCCTCGTGTACCGGACGGCGGGCGGCGGCGGGTGGAAGGACCCGCTCGAACGCCCGGCGGAACAGGTCGAGGCCGACGTCGCGAAGGGGCTCGTCTCGAAGGAGAAAGCCGCGTCCGATTACGGCGTCGTCGTCGGGGACGCGGAGGCGACCGAGCGGCTTCGCGCACGCCTGGCCCAGGAGCGCGGTGACGTCCTCGACTTCGACTTCGGGCCGAGCCTCGACGAGATCCGGGCCCGTGCCCAGGAGGAGACGGGACTGCGGCCGCCGGTGGCGCCCCAGCCTCTCGCGTGGGCGCCGATGGAGTCGGCCGAGGAGGCGCTCGCGCGCGTCCGGGAGAAGGGCGACCGTCAGATGACGCTCAGCGAGACCGAATGAGCGTCGCTCGCCTTCGGCTCGCTCCCGTGGGGGAAACCATGTTTCCCCCACGGGCCCCCCTCTTTGATGCAGTGAGGAAACCTCCCGGTTCCCTCACACACCCTCCACAAGCTCAGAGGCCACAGGCTCGCCTATGAGCCGTCTCGCCGGCTTCCACGGACGGACGGGCGTCGGCGAGCGGCCGGCGCTCGTCGTCGTCGACCTGAGCCTCGGCTTCACCGACCCGGAGAGCCCGCTCGCCTGCGAGCTCGACGACGTCGTCGGCGCCGTCGCGCGCCTGCTCGACGCCGCCAGGCGGGCGGGACTGCCGGTCGTCTACACGACGGTCGCCTACGACGACGAGGGGAAGCGCCGGGCGGCGGTCTTCATCGACAAGGTGCCGGCGCTCCTGACGCTCGAGGCCGGCAGCCCCTGGGTGCAGATCGACCCGCGGATCGCGCCGCAGCGCGGCGAGCGGGTGCTGACGAAGCTGCACGCGTCCGCCTTCTTCGAGACCGAGCTGGCGGAGATCCTGGGCGCGGCCGGGTGCGACACCGTCGTCGTCACGGGGGCGTCGACGTCGGGGTGCGTGCGCGCGACGGCGGTAGACGCCCTCCAGCACGGCTACCGGACGGTCGTCCCGCGCGAGGCCGTCGGCGACCGCAACGCGGCGGCGCACGAGGCGAACCTCTACGACATCGACGCGAAGTACGGGGACGTCGTCCCGCTCGCGGAGGTGCTCGCCCGCTTCGAGCAGCCGGTGACGGCGGTGCGGCGATGATCGTCCGCGACCGCGGCGACGACTGGCAGATCGTCCTCCAGACCGACCACGCCGACCTCTCGGGGCAGTTTGCCCGCGCCTGGGGGAACGGCGACGGCTTCGCCGCTCCGACCCCGCTCGAGTCGGTAGTCGTCGCGGCCGCCCGCCACGACGACGGCTGGGCGGTGTGGGAGCGCGCGCCCGCGCTCGACCGCGACGGCGTCGCGCCGCGCAACTTCCTCGACGTCGAAGTGCCGTCGCACCTCGCCTTCTACCGGGCGATGATCGCGGCGGTCCTCGACCACGATCCCTACGCGGGCCTGCTCGTCAGCATGCACGGAGCCGGGATCTATCGCGGCCGCTACGGGACGCAGCCCTCTCTGAAGCTGACCTTCGCGGACGAGGTGCGCGACCAGGTGGAGGCGTTCGTCGCCGAGCAGGAGGAGCGCCAGGCGCGGCTCGTCGCGGAGCTGGGAGTCCCGGACGAGGAGCGGTGGACGAACTACCGCCTTCTGCAGGTCTACGACCGGCTCTCCCTCTACTTCTGCCTGCGCGACGTCGAGGCGGGCCAGCCTGACGTGCTGGAGCCCGCGCCGCGCGACTACCAAGGCTCCGAGGCGACGCTCGCGATCGAGCCGGCCGGCCCGTGGGGCGTGCGGATCGATCCGTACCCCTTCGCCGAGCGTCCTGCAAGCTTCCGCCTCGTCCGGCGGCTGCTGTCGAAGGCAGAGCAGCGGCGCGACGGCGAGAGCTTCAGGCGCGAGCTCGCAGCGGCGGCTCCCGAGGCCGTTGACATCACGATCGAGGCTCCGTAGGCGCGATGTCAGACATCGTGAGATACTCACGGCCGTGAGCAGCGTCGCGCCGCAGGCGGTCGAGGGCACGGCCGAGGTGAACGGCGTCCGGCTCTGGTACAGGATCACCGGCGAAGGCGAGCCGGTGGCGCAGATCCACGGTGCCGGGTTCGGGCATTTCAACTTCGACCTCGCCACGCCCGAGCTGGCCCGGCACTTCCGGGTGATCGACTACGACCTGCGCGGCTACGGGCAGTCCGACCGGCCGGTGCAGCACTACGACATGGAGGTCTGGGCGGACGACCTGGCGGGCCTCCTGGACGCGCTCGAGATCGAGCGGGCGCACGTGCACGGCACGTCGATGGGCGGCATGATCGCGATCGTCTTCGCGGGCAAGTACCCCGAGCGCACCGCCTCGGTGGTCATCAACTGCGCCGCCGCGAAGCTCGGGCACGCCGGCCGCCTCATCTTCCGCAACTGGATCGACATCGCACGGCTCGACCCCGAGGGGCCCGGCAGCCGCACGCTGGCCGAGCTGATCGCGTGGCAGGCCTTCTCGAAGGAGTTCCTGGAGGCCCCGGATGCCGAGGCGGCGATCGACAACACCCAGCGGATCCTTCGCGACTCGAACGACGTCGAGGTCTTCACCGCCGCCTGCCGCGCCATGTGCGAGATGGACCTGCGCGCCTGGCTGCCGAAGATCACGGCTCCGACCCTCGTGCTGGGCGGCTCGGACGACGTCATGACCCCGTGGGACCAGGGGCCCGACGGGGCCGGACAGGCCGCGATCTACGAGGGAATCGCGAACGCCGAGAAGCACGTGATCGCCGGCTCGGGCCACTCGACGATCTTCGACAACTCGGAGGAGCACAACCGCGTCGTCGTCGATTTCTTCCAGCGCCACCCAGTCGCGGCCGCCCGAGGCGCCTAACCCTTGCGGCTCGACGTCGTCTCTAGGAGCAGTGTGGACCCTCCTGCGGCGGGTCGATCCGATGCTGCGTGCACGATGTCCGACTTTGGACTGACCCCTATTGACTCGCGCCGCGCAAGATCGTATACAAGGCCCCTCATGTCGGTAGCGGCACGTTGGGGCACTGACCGTTGGCCGGGCGCCGCGGACCGTCCACGTAGTCCCACCTCCCGTGTGGCGGCGAGGAGAAAGGAGTTTGTCCCATGAGTGAAAGGGACTGGTTGCAGGACGTCGAGCGGAGGGGGCTGACGCGTCGCGCGTTCGTGAAGGGCGGTCTCGGCGCGGCCGGCGCCCTCAGCATCGGCCCGCTGCTCGCAGCCTGCGGCGGCGACGACGACGGCGGCGGCGGCGCGGCGCAGCAGGCCGGCACCGAGGAGGCCGAGGACTTCACAGGCACGATCCGCGTGACGGGCCTCGGCGTCGACCTGATCGACCCGATCAAGGCCGCCGCGGAGGCCGCCCTGGGCTTCACGCTCGCCTTCGACGTCACCGATACGGTGACCGGCCGGAACAAGGTGGTCACGCAGCCGGATTCGCTCGACATCTTCTCCGGCTACTACAACGACATCGACCAGATCTGGCCGAGCGGCAACATGGTGCCGATCCCGATCGAGCAGGTCGCGCGCTGGGGCGAGGTCTCGCAGCTCCACAAGACCGGCAAGGTCGCGGAGAACGAAGGCAACAGCTCCTGTACGGTCGGCGACGGCGACGCGCCTTTCCGGAAGATGTACGTGACCGAGGAGGGTGAGGAGACGAGCTGGGCGGACCCGGGCACCGGCGAGGTGTCCGGGGACGAGCCGGCATTCGTGAACCTGGTCCCGCACAACTTCAACATGGACTCCATGGGCTACAACGGCGACGTCATCCAGAAGGAGCCCGACCAGGTCAACTGGGACGAGCTCCTGAACCCGGAGTGGCGCGGCCGTGTCGCCGTCCTGAACGACCCCTCCATCGGCATGCAGGACGTCGGGAACGCCGCCGTCGCCGCCGGGATGATGGAGTTCGAGGACCTCGGCAACATGACGCAGGAGGAGATCGACGGCCTGATCAAGATCCTCCTCGATTTGAAGGGGAAGGGCCAGTTCCGGGCCTTCTGGACGACGTTCGACGAGTCGGTCACGCTCATGCAGTCGGGCGAGGTCGTGATCGAGTCGATGTGGTCGCCGGCCGTGGCGCTCCTCCAGTCGAGCGGTCACCCGACCCGGTACGCAGCGCCCTCGGGCGGCTTCCGCGGCTGGGCCGGCGGGCACGGGATCATGAGCCACGTGGCCGACGACCCGTCGAAGTACCAGGCGTGCCTGGACTACATCAACTGGTGGCACGAGGGCGAGGCCGGCGCGATCATGATGCGGCAGGGCTACTACAACGCCGTACAGGAGCCGAGCCGCGAGTTCGTCGAGCCCTTCGAGTGGGAGTACTGGATCGAAGGGCAGCCGGCGACCCAGCCCATCCCGAACCCGTTCGGGCAGGAGACGGAGGGCATCCCGGTCGGATCCGTCCGTGACGGCGGAGCGTTCGTCGACCGGGCCTGCGTGTACAGCTCGTGGAACTCCCTCATGGACGAGCAGCAGTACCAGGTGCAGCGCTGGAACGAGTTCCTGGCGGCCTAGCGAGGATCGCGACGCGCGCATGCCGGACGAGCAGACGGTGACGCAACGTGAGGGGGCCCCCACGGCCCCCTCACGCACTCCCTCCGGCACGGGCCTCGAGCTCAAGAGCCTCACGAAGCGCTTCGGCGACGAGGTCGTCGCGGTCGACGACATCAACCTCCACATCGCCCACGGGGAGTACGTCGTCCTGCTCGGCCCCTCGGGCTGCGGCAAGACGACGACCCTCAGGATGATCGGCGGGCACGAGGAGCCGACGAGCGGCGACATCGTCCTCGACGGGCAGAGCCTCCTCGGCCTCACGCCGGACAAGCGGCCGACGACGACGGTCTTCCAGCACTTCGCGCTCTTCCCGCACCGCTCGGTGCGGGAGAACGTCGAGTTCGGCCCGAAGATGCACGGCATCTCCAAGGCCGAGCGGCGCGAGAAGGCGATGACCGCCCTCGACATGGTCGGGCTGGGTGCGATGTCCGACCGGAAGCCGAGCGCGCTCTCGGGCGGCCAGCAGCAGCGCGTGGCGCTCGCCCGCGTCCTCGTGATGGAGCCCAAGGCGCTCCTCCTCGACGAGCCGCTCGGCGACCTCGACCGACTGCTCCGCCTCCGCATGCGGGTCGAGCTGCGGGCGCTGCAGCGGCAGCTCGGCCTCATGTTCATCCACGTGACGCACGACCAGGAGGAGGCGCTCTCCGTCGGCGACCGCATCGTCGTCATGCACGAGGGCCGCATCGAGCAGGTCGCCGATCCGTTTACGATCTCGAACCTGCCCGAGAACGTGCGGGTCGCGTCCTTCATGGGCGACAACAACATCTTCGAGGGCACGGTCACCTCGCACGAGGGCGGGCGCGTCTCCATCGACGGCGGCGACGCCCAGCTGCGCGCCCTCGCTGCCGAGTCGGATGCCCGAGTGGGGCAGCAGGCCGTGGTCTCGGTGCGTGCGGCCGCGGTGCAGGTCGGCGAGGACGCCCGGGACGCGAACGGGCCGAATCAGCTCCTCGGTCAGATCGAGGTCGTCGAGTACCTGGGCGACCTCGTCAAGCTCCACCTCGCCGCCGCCGGACGGCGCCTTGTCGCCAAGGTCCCGGGCGACCGCTTTCCGGAGTTCCGGGGGCGGGAGGGCAGCAGCGTCCAACTGTCGTGGAAGGAGGAGGATGTCCGGCTCCTCCGGGCCTGAGGGCCGGCCGGGGCTCCACGTCGAGGAGATCGTCGAGGCCGAGCAGGTCGTGGGCGAGCGCGCCCAGGAGGAGGTGGCGCTCGGCGAGAAGGAGCGGACGGGCGCACGGGGCCGCCGGGCCCTCACGACGGCCGCCTGGACGGCGCCCGGCGCCGTCTGGCTCCTCTTCTTCCTCTTCGCGCCCGTGCTCATGATCGTGCTCGTCAGCTTCTGGACGCGCACGGTGAGCGGGTTCGAAGCAGTGTGGACCCTGGAGAACTACGAGTTCCTCTTCGACTCGAACGTCTACTGGGACCAGCTCTGGAACAGCTTCTGGCACTCGCTCGTGATCGTTGCGCTGGCGCTCGTGCTCGGGTACCCGGTCGCCTACTTCCTCGCCATCAGCGTCACGAGCCTGCGCTACCAGATCGCGCTCTTCATCATCGCCCTCGCGCCGTTCTGGACGAGCTACCTGATCCGCGCCGTCGCCTGGATCCCGATGATGGGGCGCCGGGGGGCGCTGAACACGGCGCTGCAGGAGGTGGGGCTGATCGGCGAGCCGCTCGACATCCTCCTCTTCTCCGACTTCGCCGTCACCGTGGCGATGCTCCAGCTCTACATCCTGTTCATGGTCGCGCCCATCTTCTTCATGCTCGCGCAGATCGACAGGAGCTCCCTCGAGGCGGCCCGGGACCTGGGCGCCAACGCATTCAAGACCTTCCGCGAGGTGATCCTGCCCCAGTCGATGCCCGGCGTCGTGATCGGGTCGATCTTCGTCTTCATCCTCACGATGGGTGAGTTCGCGACCGTCCGGATCATCGGCGGCGGTACCGTCTCCTCCGTCGGCACGATCGTCCAGACGCAGGTCGCGTCGGTGCAGTTCCCGCAGGCCGCGGCCTCCGCCGTCTTCCTCGTCCTGGCCATGGTGCTCGGCGTCTTCGTGCTGCTCCGGTTCTCGAACCTGCGCGAGGAGCTCTAGCCGTGCGACGCGGCCGCTGGACGAAGCGCATCCTGGCGATCTACTTCGTCCTGTTTCTGCTCTTCCTCTACGGGCCGATGATCGTCATGGCCGCTCTCTCCTTCCAGGGCCCGCAGGGAGCGGTGACCTTCCCGATGCGCGGGCTCGGCTTCCACTGGTGGGACCAGCTCGTGAACGGCCCCCGCTCGGAGACGATCCGCGAGACGGCGATCCGGTCGCTCGAGCTCTCGGTCGTCAGCGGCCTCGTCGTCGCGGTGCTCGCGTTCAGCCTCTCGATGGGGTACCGCCGGCGCTTCCGCCTCGACGGCGTCCTCTTCTACCTGATCATGCTCGCCCTCATGACGCCCGGGATCCTGCTCAGCCTCGGAACCTCGTTCCTGTGGCGCTACATGGAGACGGAGACGAGCCTCTGGCAGACGGCGCTCGGGACGAACGTGGTCTGGGGCCTGCCGTTCGCCTTCCTCATCATGGTGGCCGTCTGGAACCGCTACGACGCCACCGTCGAGGAGGCCTCGCGCGACCTCGGCGCCGGCGGCCTGCGGACGTTCCGGGAGGTGACGCTGCCGCTCGTCTGGACCGGCGTTCTCGGGGCGTTCCTCTTCGGGTTCACGCTCGCGTGGAACGAGTACGACCGCACGGCGCTCCTGGCTGCGGGCGAAAACACGCTCCCGCTCGAGATCTTCGCCCTCACCGTGGGCTCCGTCATCCGACCCGACCTCTACGCGCTCGGCACGGCGACGACAGCCGTCTCCCTCATCGGAGTCGGCCTCTTCCTGCTCGTCGCGGCCATCGTCCTGCGCCGCCGGGCCAGGGGCGTCTCCGAGCCTCGGGAGGAGTACGGCGAGCTCGCGGGCGAGAACGGGGGCGGCCTTGCGGCGGGCGCCTCGGCCTCGCGCGCGCGTTAGGGGTACGCTGAAGGTCGTCGTAGTCTCGACCGGCGGCACGATCGCCATGCGCCCGGACCCGGACACCGGCAAGCTCGTCCCGGCGGTCAGCGGCGACGAGCTCGTCGAGATGCTGCGCTGGAAGGACGGGCCGCCCCTCGAGCTGGACGACTTCGCCAGCGTGCCGAGCTTCGACATGCACGGCGACCTCGTCCTCGCCCTCGCGAACCGCGTCGCGGAGCACTGCGGGCGTGAGGACGTCGCCGGCGTCGTCGTGACGCACGGCACCGACACGATGGAGGAGACGGTCTACGCGGTCGACCGCCTGCACGACTCCGAGCGGCCCGTCGCCTTCACCGGCGCGCAGCGCGCCGCGGACGAGCCGGACACCGACGGGCCGCGCAACCTCCGCAGCGCGATCCAGGTGGCGCTCGACCGCGAGTCGCCGGGCCGCGGCGCGCTGGTCGTCTTCGCCGGCGAGATCCACGCCGCCCGGGAGGCGCGCAAGGTACACACGAGCGCCCTCCGGGCGTTCGACTCACCCGGCTACGGCCCGCTCGGCCACGTCGACGGCGAGCGCGTGACCTACCGGCGAGGCCCGGACCGCAGACCGCCGCTGTCGCCCCCGGACGGCTCCCTCCCACGGGTCGACCTGATCCGCCTCCACGCCGGGAGCGACGACCGCTTCCTGCGCTGCTCGCTCGACGCGGGCGCGCGCGCGATCGTCCTCGAGGCGACCGGGCGGGGGAACGCGAACGAGCGCGTGCTCCCTGGCGTCGAGGCGGCCGTCGCGGCCGGTGTCCCCGTGGTCGTCTGCTCCCGCTGCCTCGCGGGCCGGGTCGAGCCCGTCTACGGCCGCGGCGGCGGCAAGGACCTCGCCGAGGTCGGCGCCCATTTCGCGGGCGACCTCGCCGGCCCGAAGGCGCGAGTCCTCCTCCAGCTCGTGCTCGCGGCGGGCGGGGACGTCTCGGAGGCGCTTGCCGCCGAGGCCTGAGGCACGTTAGTGTCGAAGTCAGACAAAAGGAGGCCCCCATGTCCGTACTGATCAAAGGCGG
>JAICGP010000097.1 GCA_025923055.1 Thermoleophilia bacterium | reverse complement strand
GACGGAGTAGGCGAGGCCGCGCTTCTCCCGGATCTCCTGGAAGAGCCGCGACGACGCCGAGCCGCCGAGGACGGCGTCGAGGATGGAGGCGGTGAAGCGGCGCCGGTCCGGGCGGGCGATGCCCGGGGCGGCCAGGCAGACATGGTACTGCTCCGTCGTCTTCGGCTGGAAGACGAGCGACGGCGGCGGCGGCGCGACGAAGGGGGCGCGCGCGGCGGCCTTGTGCGCCGACGGCTCTCCGGCCTTGGCGGCGAGCTGCTCGATGCGCCGGACGAGAGCGCCGTGGTCGACGCTCCCCGCGGTCGCGACGACGACGTTGTCGGCCCGGTAGCGGCGCCGGTGGAAGGCGGCGAGTGACCGGCGCGAGATGGTGGAGATCACCTGCGCCGAGCCGAGCACGGGGCGTCCGAGCGGGTGGTCGCCGAAGACCGCCTTCGTGACCAGGTCGAAGATCGCCTCCTGCGGCGTGTCGTCCACCATGGCGATCTCCTCGAGGACGACCTCCCGCTCCGCGTCGAGGTCGGCGAGGGAGGGGGCGAAGACCATGTCGGTCATGACGTCGAGCGCGATCTCGAGGTGCTCGTCGAGGACACGGGCGTAGACGACCGTGTAGTCGCGGGCGGTGGCCGCGTTCAGCTCCCCGCCGAAGGTGTCGAAGATCTCGGCCACCTCGAGCGCGGAGTAGGACTCCGTCCCTTTGAAGAGGAGGTGCTCGAGGAAGTGGCTCACGCCCGCGTGCGCGTCGTCCTCGTCCCGGGAGCCCGCCCCGATCCAGAGCCCGATCGCCACCGAGCGAACGCTCGGGAGCGGCTCGGTGACGACCCGCGTCCCCCCGTCGAGCGTCGTCATGAGGTAGTTCTGCACGGCTGAATCGTAGGCGGCGAGGTGAGCGCCTGCGATGCGGGATCTCACACGCGGGCGCCCGGGCTCGTTTAACACGTCGATGGACAGCGCGCTGCCGCTCGCCCGCCGGCCGCTCTCGGCCCACGTCGCGCTCGCGACCGTGGTCGTGTTCTGGGCGGGCGCGTTCCCGGCGATCAAGGCCCTCCTCGACCAAGGCCTGGCCGCGCAGGACATCGCGCTCCTCCGCTACCTCGTCGCCGCGCCGGGCTTCGCGTTCCTCCTCTGGCGCTCGGGCGGGCTCCCCGGTCTGACGCGGGCCGATGCGACCCGCCTCGCAGCGGCAGGCCTCCTCGTCGTCGGCGGGTACCACGTCTCGCTCAACGTCGGGACGCGCTTCACGACCTCGGGCACCGCCGCGCTCGTCGTCGCGCTCGCACCGGCGCTCACGTTCGCCCTCGCGACCGGCCTCGGCCTCGAGCGCGCGACCGTCCGGCGCGTCTCGGGCCTCGCGCTCGCGTTCGCGGGCGTCGCGGTGGTCGTCCTCCTCGGAGCGGGCGGGGAGCTCTCCCTCGCCGGTGTCAAGGGCCCCCTCATCGTCCTCGGCGCGCCGCTCGCGTTCGCGCTCTACAACGTCCTCCTCCAGCCGCTGCTAGGCCGCTACGGCCTCGTGGCGCTGACGGCCGCATCGAGCCTGCTCGGGACAGTCGCCCTTCTTCCCCTGGCGCGTCCGGCGACGCTCGACGCGGTCACGGGCATCTCCGCGGGCGACGGTGCGCTCGTCCTCTACCTCGGGATCGTCTGCACGCTCCTGGGCTACGTCGCCTGGAACGTCGGCCTCCGCGGCCTCGGCTCGACACGCGCCGTCACGTATGCGTACGCGATCCCCGTGCTCGCGGTCGCCTTCGGCGCCGTCCTCCTCGACGAGCGCGTGACGGCGTGGCTGGTCGCGGGCGGGGCGCTCGTCCTCGCCGGAGTGGCCACTGCGCAGCGGGCCAAGTAACAGTCTGTTACCAGCGCGCTCGGGAGCGTCGGAGGACGCCGGGGACGGCCGGTCGCCGCCCCCGGCTTCTCCGCCGCTTACTCCTCGCGGCGCCCGCCGCGGCCGCGCTCGCGCCGGCGGCCGCCGCCGCGGCGGTCACGGTCGCCGTCGCGCTCGCGCCGCTCGCGCGGCGGCGCGTCCTTGGCGCGCTCGATCAGCTCCTCGGGCTGGACGAGGCCGCCGTTCTCGTGCTTCGCGACGAGCTTGAGGCCGATGCGGCCGCGCATCTTGTCGACCTCCTGGACGATGACGTCCAGGACGTCGCCGCGGCTGATCACGTCCTCGATGTGGCCCACGCGCCCCGGCCCCACGTTCGAGACGTGGAGGAGGCCGTCGGTGCCCTTCTTCAGCTCGACGAAGGCACCGAAGTCCGTCGTCTTGACGACCTTGCCGGTATACGTGTCGCCGACCTCGGGCTCCTTCGTGAGCCCCTGGATGGCGGCGATGGCGGCGTCGGCCTTCTCGCCCTCGGTCGCGTAGATGAGGATCGTCCCGTCCTCCTCGATGTCGATCTGCACCTCGTAGTCGCCCTCGAGGCCGCGGATCGTCTCGCCGCCCTTGCCGATCACGAGCCCGATCTGCTCGGGGTCGATTGAGATGGTCGTGATCCGGGGCGCGTGCGCGGCGAGCTGCTCGCGCGACTCCGAGATCGTCTCCCCCATCTTGTCGAGGATGAACTCGCGGGCCCGCTTCGCCTGCTCGAGCGCGCTCCGCATGATCTCCTGCGTGACGCCCGTGATCTTGATGTCCATCTGGAGCGCGGTGATCCCGTCGCGGGAGCCGGCCACCTTGAAGTCCATGTCACCCAGATGGTCCTCCGCGCCCTGGATGTCGGTGAGGATGGCGAGCTCGTCGCCCTCCTTGACGAGGCCCATGGCGATGCCGCCCACCGGGCGCTTGATCGGGACGCCGGCGTCCATGAGCGCGAGCGTCGAGCCGCAGACCGACCCCATGGACGACGAGCCGTTCGACTCGAGCGTCTCCGAGACGAGGCGGATCGTGTACGGGAACTCGTCGAGCGCCGGGATCATCGGCTCGAGCGCCCGCTGGGCGAGCGCCCCGTGGCCGATGTCGCGGCGCTTCGGCCCGCGCATGAAGCCCGTCTCCCCGACCGAGTAGGGCGGGAAGTTGTAGTGGTGCATGTAGCGGCGCTCCTGCTCGAGCGAGAGGTCGTCGATCCGCTGCCCCTCCTTCGCGGTGCCGAGCGTGAGGAGCGTCATGATCTGCGTCTGGCCGCGCGTGAAGAGCGCCGAGCCGTGCGTGCGCGCCGCGACGCCGACCTCGCAGGTGATGTCGCGGATCTCGTCCGTCGCCCGCCCGTCGGGGCGGCGCTTCTCGACGGCGATCTTCCCGCGGATCAGCTCCTTGTAGACCGCCTCGGCGGCCTTCTTCACGTACTGGCGCGTGAGCCCGTCCTTGACCGCGGGCGCCTCGCCCTCCACCGTGGCCGGTCCGACGGGGAACGGGAGCGCGACGGTCTCGATGATGCGGTCGAAGAGGAGCTGGCGCTTGGCTGACTTGAGCTGCTTCGAGTCCTGCTCGGCGTCCGTGAGGGCGCGGAGCTCGTCCTCGAACTGCTCGCGCACGGGAGCCACGACGGCCTCGAGGCGCTTGCGCTCGAGGACGGCCTCCATGCTCGAGCGGACCTGCGTCTCGCGGACGATGTCCTCTTCCGTCGAGTCGGTAGTGAGCGGCGGGCAGAGCTCGCCGGTGATCTCGACGACGGCCGCGGCCGCCTCGCGGAGGCCCTCGGCGGCGATGCGCTCCGCGACACGGCCGCCGTGGGCCGCGTCGAGCTCCTCCGTGAGCTCCGCGTCGAGCCACTTCGCCTTGCCGACCTGGCGGCGCAGCTCCTCCTGGGCCTCGCAGAGCTTGCGGATCTCGGCATGGGCCAGCTCGAAGGCCTCGAGGAGCGTCTCCTCGGGCACCTCGTCGGCGCCGGCCTCGACCATCGTGAGGCCTTCCTTCGTGCCGACCACGATGAGGTCGAGCGTCGACTCCTCCTCGACCTCTGGCAGCGTCGGGTTGACGACGAGCTCGCCGTCGAGCATCCCGATGCGCACGGCTCCGACGGGCCCCTGGAAGGGCAGCGGGGAAATCATGAGCGCCGCGGAGGCGCCGTTCATGGCGAGGATGTCGTGCGGGGTGACGAGGTCGGCCGAGAGCGTCGTGCAGATGACCTGCACCTCGTTCCGGAAGCCCTTCGGCCAGAGCGGCCTGATGGGGCGGTCGATCATGCGCGCCGTCAGGATCGCCTTCTCGGTCGGGCGCCCCTCGCGCTTGAAGAACCCGCCCGGGATCTTCCCGGCGGCGTACATCCGCTCCTCGACGTCGACGGTCAGCGGGAAGAAGTCCGCTCCCTCGCGGGCCTCGAGACGTCCTTGCGCCGTCGCCAGGACCATGGTGTCCCCGCTCGAGACGACGACGGCGCCGTCGGCCTGCTTGGCCAGGTGCCCGGTCTCGAAGAGGATCTCGGCGCGGCCCACCTCTGCGGTGACCGACGCCTTGGCTGGTGCGATCGTGCTCATGTGCTCCTTCTCCTTCTGGGAGACGGAGCGGAGGTTTGAGGCAGGTCCGGCCGGGACGTGTCCCGGATCTCCCTCAAACTTCCACCCGATCTCCCGGGTAGTGTGGCCCGACGAGCAGGCGGGTGGGAAGGTCGGGGTTCGCCTACCTCCTCAGGCCGAGTTCCTTGATCAGCGCGCGGTAGCCCTCGAGGTCCCGCTTCTGCAGGTAGTCGAGGAGACGGCGGCGCCGGCCGACGAGCTTCAGGAGCCCGCGGCGGGAGTGGTGATCCTTGCGGTGGGTGCGCAGGTGCTGGGTGAGCTCGTCGATCCGCCTCGAGAGGAGCGCGATCTGCACCTGCGGGGAGCCGGTGTCGCCGTTCGTCCGTCCGTGGCGGTCGAAAATCTCCCTCTTTGCGTCCTTCGTGAGCGTCACGACGAGCCGTAGGCTAGCAGAGGTGCCGATTCCCCCTGGTGTCGCGGCAGGCCATCCGGCGAGCGCCGAGGCGGGCGTCGAGGCGCTCGCGGACGGCGGAACCGCAGCCGACGCGGCCGTCGCGGCAGCGCTCGCGTCATGTGTGGCCGAGACCGTCATGACCGGCATCGCCGGGGGCGGTCACGCCGTCTGGTTCGACGCGGCGAGCGGGCGCACCGAGCTCCTCGACTTCTTCGTGGCCGTTCCCGGCCTCGGCCGTCCGCTGCGGAGCCCCGACCTCGAGGAGCTCGCGGTGCCGTTCGGCGAGGAGCTCGTGCACTACTTCGTCGGCGCCGCGAGCTGCGCCGTCCCGGGCGTGCCGGCCGGCCTCGACGCCCTGTGGCGACGCTTCGGCGTGCTGCCCTGGACGCGCCTCGTCGAGCCCGCCCTCCGGCTCGCCCGCGAGGGCGTCCCGATGCCGCCGGCGCACGCCCGCTGCCTCGCGATGCTGGCTCCCGTGATGACGATGCGCGAGGGCGCCCGCATCTACTCGCCCGGCGGCAAGCTGCTCGAGCCGGGCGAGCGGCTCGAGCAGCCGGGGCTCGTGGCGACGTTCGAGCTCGTCGCCGAAGAGGGAGCGCGGACGTTCTACGACGGCACGATGGCCGAGGCGCTTCTCGAGCTGATGGAGCGGCGAGACGGCGTCGTCAACCCCGACGACCTCGGCGCCTACCGGGCGGAGTGGCTGCCGACCGAGGGCGTCGAGTACGCCGGCGTCCGCGTCGAGACGCGCGGCGGGCTCTCCCGGCTCGGCGACGCGCTCGTCGGGCTTCCGCGCCTGCGCGGCGCCTCGGCGGCGGAGCGGGTCCTCGCCTTCGCGCGCCTGCTCGCCGCGCCTCCCTACAGCGGCCGCGGCGGCGGGCACACGACCAACGTCTCGGTGGTGGACGCCGCCGGGAACGCGTGCGTCCTGACGACGAGCCTCGGCCTGGGATCCGGCGACTTCCTCCCCGGCTACGACGTCCACCTGAACAGCATGCTCGGTGAGGCCGACCTGCTCGTCGGGCCGCTGGAGCCGGGCAGGCGCATGGAGAGCATGATGTCGCCGACCGTCGTCCTCGACCGCGACGGCCTCGTGCTCGCCGCCGGCGCGGCCGGGGGGACGCGGCTCCGCCCGGCGCTCGCCCAGGTGCTCTCCGGCATCCTCGACGAAGGCCTCGGCGCCCAGGAGGCGGTCGACCGGCCGCGGCTGCACTCGACCGGGCACGCCGTCCATCTGGAGCCGGGGTTCGACCAGAGCGCGGTCGACGCGCTCCTCGAGCAGGGCTATGCCGTGCGCCTGTGGCAGGCGCTGCACCACTACTTCGGCGGCGTCAGCGTGGCGGGAAGGGCCGGTGCGGCAGGGGATCCGCGGCGAAGTGGAGCGGCTCTGGCGCCGGCGTGAACGACTGGTCGGTCGGGATCCAGCCGACGTAGGCGCAGCGAGGGCAGCCGGGGTTGTCGCTCGCGGTCCCGCCTCCCAGCGGCTTCACGTACACGGAGCCGCAGCCGAGGCACCGGACGGAGAGGGCGGCGGAGGGACTCATGTACAGGTAGAGACGTTCGTGCAATCCAAAACTTGCGCGGCTTCACGCTCGACCGGCGGGCCGCGTCGAGGCCCGCGCCGCCTCGACGTCGCGCCCGATCTGCGCGACGAGCTCGTCCTCGCTCGCGAACGCGCGCTCGCCGCGCAGTCGCTCCCACAGCTCGAGCCGCAGGCGGCGGCCGTAGAGGTCGCCCGCGAAGTCGAGCAGAAAGGCCTCGATCCGCCGCTCGCTGCCGCCGTAGTGCGGGTTGACGCCGATCGAGACGGCGGCGCGGTGGTCGAGCGCCTCGCCCGCGTAGATGCCGAACGCAGGCGCGAGCGCGTGGGGCTGGAGCGCCAGGTTCGCCGTCGGGAAGCCGAGCGTGCCGCCGCGCTGGTCGCCCGCTACGACGACGCCCTCCAGCTCGAACGGCCTGCCGAGCAGCGCGGCCGCGCCGCGGACGTCGCCCTCGCCGAGGAGCGCGCGGATGCGGCTCGAGGAGACGTCCTCCAGGAGCGGCACCGGCCGTACGTCGAGCCCCAGCCGCCGCAGGAGCGCGACGTCGCCCCGCCGCCCGGCGCCGAAGCGGAAGTCGTCTCCCGTCACGACCACCTGCGCCCCGATCGCCCCGAGCACCTCCTCGGCGAACTGCTCGGGCTCCCGCCGCGACAGCTCGGGCGTGAACTCGACCACGAGGAGCTCCTCCAGGCCGGCCGCGGCGATCAGCTCGATGCGCCGCTCGAGGGTCGTCAGGAGCTCGACGTCGTAGCCGAGCACGAGACGGGGGTGCGGGTCGAAGGTGACCACGGTCGAGCGCAGGCCGGTCGCCGTCACGGCGTCGAGCACCTCGCGGTGACCCCGGTGGACGCCGTCGAACGTGCCGATCGCGACGGCCCGCTCGGCCGGCTCGAGCTCGGCGGGCGAGCGCGCGACGATCACGCGAGCACGGTCTCCGGCCGGACGATCCCGTCCTTCGCCTGCCCGACGGCGACGAGCTCGCCCTCGCCCGCCCAGAGGGCTACCGGCCCCTTTCCCTCGCCGCTCAGCGCGCGGCCGGAGCGCACGAGGGCCACCTCGTCGTCCGCGAGCCGTCGTTCGGGCAGGTGGACGAGCGCCGCGAGCGGCGGCAGCACCCGCTCGGGCTCGGCGTCCTCGACGCGGAACGGCCCCACCGCGGTGCGCCGGAGCCAGCGGCAGTGCCCGCCGAGGGCGTCGGCGATCGAGCGGACGTACGTCCCGCTCGAGACCCGGAGGTCGAGCTCGACGAGCGGCGGGGCGTAGCGCCGGATCCTGAGCACGTGGATCGTGGAGCTGCGGAGCGGCATCTCGACCGCGACGCCGCGCCGGTGGAGCCGGTAGGCGCGCTCGCCGCCCACCTTGACGGCGGAGGCGGCCGGAATCGGGAGCTGCACGTCGCCCTCGAGCGCCGCGATCTCCCGCTCGCCCAGCACCTCGGGCTCCTCGACGACCTCCCCCTCCCCGTCCCCGGTCGACGTCCGCATCCCGAGCCGGATCTCGGTGAGGTAGCGCTTGTCGAGCCCCACCAGGTAGCGCGCGAGGCGCGTCCCCCGCCCCAGCAGGACGAGCAGGAGCCCGGTGGCGAGCGGGTCGAGCGTGCCGGCGTGACCGGCCTTCGTCCGGTACCGCTCCCGGAGCTGCTTCACGACCTCGAAGGAGGACGGCCCGGCCGGCTTGTCGACGAGAACGAGCCCCGATGTGCCCTGCGGACTCACGGCGAGTCAGTGTAGGCCGCGGCGGGCCGCGGGCACCGCGAAGCGCGCTTGTGTTTCACACGCACAAAGTCCCGCTCCTGCTCGGAGGCTCGAAACAACCGCCTCCGGCTCGAGGAGACGCTCCCCAGCTTGTGCGCGTGGAGCACAAGGTGCTCCCGGGCTTGTGCGGCCTCCCGCCCGCCCGTCCGCCGCCGGGCCTACGACGCGGCTGCGGCCTGCGCGAGGAACTCGCGGCGGATGAACTCGACGATCTCGTCCACCGACTCCTCGCTCGAGAACCCCGCGGCCTGGCGGTGGCCGCCGCCGCCGCTCTTGCGCGCGATGGCCGAGACGTCGATCCTCTCGGCGCGCGTGCGCAGGCTGACCCGCCGCGTGGGGCCGTTCTGGGTGGGCGGCTCGCGGATCAGCGCCACGATCTCTGTGCCCTCGACGGCGCGCAGGAAGTCGATGATGCCCTCGGCGAAGGGCTCCTCCGCGCCCGCCGCGGCGAAGTCGGCACGCTCCAGGTCGGAGACGATGATGCGCCCGCCCTCGACGACGCGCGCCTTGGCGAGCGCCCGCGCGAGCAGCTTGATCTTCGCGAACGCGACGTTCTCGTACACGTCGCGGAAAACCCGGTGGACGTCGGCGCCGGCCTCGACGAGCTCGGCGGCGAGCCGGAGGGCCTTCGGCGTCGTGTTCGCGTACTGGAAGCGGCCCGTATCGGTGACGAGCGCGATGTAGAGCGCCTCGGCGATGTCGGGGGTGAGCCGGACGCCCAGCTCCTGGAAGAGGTCGCGCAGTATCTCGCCGGTCGAGGAGGCATCGGGGACGACGAGATTGACGTCGCCGAAGCGGCTGTTGTCGTGGTGGTGGTCGACGTCCACGACGAGCGGGGCGCGCTCGAGGAGCCCCGGGTCGGGCCCCAGCCGGCGCTCGTTGGCGCAGTCGAGCGCGAGCACGACCCGCTCGGCGGCGTCCTCGGGCGGCGTCCGCCGCACGGCGTCGAGCTGCATGAACGAGTACTCGTGCGGGAACGGGATGACGCCCGAGAGGTACATGACGCCGTCCTTGCCGAGCTGCTCGAGCGCGAGGGTCATCGCCAGGATCGAGCCCAGGGCGTCCCCGTCCGGGTTCTCGTGCGTGGTGACGAGGAACCGGTCGTGCCCCCGCACGGCGTCGGCGACGGCGAGCAGGTCAGCGTTTTGGGTCGTGGTCTGGGGAGAGCTCATCGATGAGCCTGGATAGCCGCACCCCCCTCTCTATCGTCGGATCGTACTGAAAGCTCAACTGCGGAGTTCGCTTCAGGCGGAGCTCCCGGTTGACGGCGGCCTGGAGGACGCCGTGCGAGGAGTTGAGCCCCGCGAGCGAGGCCTTTCGCTTCCGCTCGGACCCGAGCACGCTGACGAAGACCGTCGCCTGCCGGAGGTCGGGGCTCGTCTCGACGCCCGTCACCGTGACGAAGCCGATGCGCGGGTCCTTGAGGGCGCCGATCTCCTCGGACAGCACCTCGCGGAGCGCCTCGTTGACGCGGCGCATGCGCTCAGTCAAACGTGACCACCTCGCGCTCGACGCCGAGGAGCTCGAAGCCCTGCCCGGCGAGGTAGCGCTCGGCGCCGTCGAGGAGCGACGCGAGCTCGCCGTGCTCGCGCGCCACGCAGGCCAGCGTGAGGCGGGCGCGCTGCCAGACGTCGTGGTGGTCGACCTCGGCGACCGACGCGCCGAAGCGGCGCTGCAGCTGCGCCTTCACGGAGAGCAGCTCCTTCCGCTTGCCCTTCAGCGAGTGGTTCTCGGGGAAGTGGAGCTCGGCCGAGAGGATGCCGACGTAGCCGGAGCCCATCGCGGGCGTCGGCTAGCCCTCGGCTTCCGGCTCGGCCTCCGGCTCGCCGGGCGCGCCGTTGCCGGCCACCGTGAGATCGGTGCGCTCGATCTGCCGCGTCTCGAAGGCCTCGAGGACGTCGCCCTCCTTCACGTCGTTGAAGCCGTCGAGGAGGATGCCGCACTCGAAGCCCTCCTGCACCTCGCGGACGTCGT
>JAICGP010000096.1 GCA_025923055.1 Thermoleophilia bacterium | reverse complement strand
TCCTGCCCGAGCTCACCCACCTGGAGGCGATCGAGCGCGGCCTCAAGGTGATGGACACGACGGCGCTCACGCTCTGCATGGACAACGGCCTGCCGATCTACGTCTTCGGCCTCGACGACGAGCGCGCCATCGAGCGCGTCGTCGCGGGCGAGCGCATCGGCACGATCATCTCGACGCCCCGGAGGAACGCATGATCGAGGACCTGCTCGACGACGCCAAGCGCCGCATGGACAAGTCGGTCGACGCGACCGCGCACGAGTTCAACACGGTCCGGACGGGCCGCGCCTCCGCGGCGCTCCTCGACCGGGTGAAGGTGGACTACTACGGGACCGAGACGCCCCTGAACCAGCTCGCGACCATCAACGTGCCGGAGGCGCGGCTGCTGACCGTCCAGCCCTACGACCCGGGGTCGATCAAGGCGATCGAGCGCGCCATTCAGGAGTCGGAGCTCGGCCTGACGCCGTCGAACGACGGCAAGATCGTCCGCCTCCCGATTCCGCAGCTCACCGAGGAGCGGCGGAAGGAGCTGGTCAAGGTCGTCCGCCAGCTCGCCGAGGACGGCCGGGTCGCCGTCCGGAACGTCCGCCGCGACGTGATGCACCACCTGAAGGACCTCGTCCGCGACGGCGACGTCGGTGACGACGAGGAGCGCCGCGCCGAGGAGCGGGCGCAGAAGCTCACGGACGAGCATGTGGCGAAGATCGACGATCTCCTCAAGCGCAAGGAAGAGGAGATCATGGAAGTCTGAGGCCGTCCCGCTTCGGACTACGGGCGTGAGCATCCTCACGAGACTGCGGTCGCTGCGGGGTCTGACCCCGGCGCGGGAGCGGGAGCTCCCCGACGTCGCGCGCTCGGTCGCGATCATCATGGACGGCAACGGGCGCTGGGCGCGGCGGCGCCGGCTTCCTGTCGCCGCGGGCCACCGCGCCGGGACGCGGGCGCTCCGGCGCACCGTCGAGGCGGCCATCGACCTGGGGGTCGAGTCGCTCTGCGTCTACGCCTTCTCGACGGAGAACTGGTCGCGGCCCTCCGACGAGATCGACGCGCTGATGGGGATCTTCGTCGAGACGATCGAGCGCGAGCTGCCCGAGCTCGCCCGCGAGGGCGTCCGCACCCGCTTCATCGGCCGCCGGGACCGGGCGACGCCCGAGCTCCGTGCGAAGTTCGAGCGGCTCGAGCACGAGACGGCCGCGAACGAGCGGCTCCAGCTCTGGATCGCCTTCGACTACGGCGGGCGCGCGGAGATCGTCGAAGCGGCGCGCCGGCTCGTCGAAGAGGGAGTCGAGCCGCGCGACGTCGACGAGAACGCGCTGGCGGCTCGCCTCCATGCGCCCGACATGCCCGAGCCCGAGCTCCTCATCCGCACCTCCGGAGAGCTCCGCATCTCGAACTTCCTCCTCTGGCAGCTCGCCTACACCGAGCTCGTCTTCGTCGAGACGCTCTGGCCCGACTTCGGCGAGCGCCAGCTCCGGGAGGCGCTCGCCGAGTACGCGAGCCGGCGCCGGCGCTTCGGCGGGCGTTAGGTGAGCGTCGCTCGCCCACGGCACGCTCCCGTGGGGGAAACCATGCCTCCCCCACGGGCCCCGTTCTTCGTTGCAGTGAGGGTACCTCCCGGTTCCCTCACACACCCTCCCCACGCTCACCGGCCAAGGTCGCGCCGGTGAGCTCGCTCCTCAGCCGGGTCGCCGTCGCCGCGGCGGGGCTGCCGATCGTGCTCTTCGCGGCCTACTACGGTGGCTGGGCGCTCGCGCTGCTCGCCGCGCTCGGCGCCGTCTTCGCCCTGCACGAGCTCTACCGCCTCGCCCGCTCCCTCCGCCCGCTCGTCCTCGCGGGCTACGGGGGCGCGGTGGCCGCCGTCCTCGGCGCGTCTCTCGGAGGAGCCGAGTGGATGCTGGGCGGCTTCGTGCTCACGCTCCTCCTCGGGCTCGTCTTCGCCGCGGTGTCGGAGACGCGCCAGTCGACGACCGTGGCCGTAGCCGCGACGGTGCTCGGCACGGCCTGGGTCGGGGTGGGCCTCGGCCACCTCGTCCTCCTGCGCGACGTCGAGCCGGACGGCCGGCTCGCGATCCTCACGGTGCTCCTGGCCGTGTTCGTCTCCGACACGTTCGCCTACGCGGCGGGCCGGCTCGCCGGCCGCCACCGGATGGCGCCTGCCATCTCGCCCGGGAAGACGTGGGAGGGCTTCGTCACCGGCCTCGTCGCCGGCGTCCTGACGGCGTGGTTCGCCACCTACGACCAGGACGTCTTCGCCGACTCCTGGCGGCCCTTCGTCTTCGGCACCGTCATCGTGCTCGCCGGGGTGGGGGGAGACCTCTTCGAGTCGATGGTGAAGCGCGACCTCGGGGCCAAGGACTCCGGCCGCGCCCTCCTCGGCCACGGCGGTGTCCTCGACAGGATCGACTCGCTCCTCTTCGCCGGGCCCGCCGCCTACTACGCCTTCGTCGTGCTCGCCCAGGGTTCCTAGACACGCAGCGAACCGCGGGCTCGAGCGGGTGTGCGCGCCGCCGGGAAGCGTGGAGCGCCGGCCCCTCGGAAGTTTCGTGGGGCGATGAAGCGAGCAGGCCAGATGCCGTGAGTTTCGATGAGACGGTCGAGAGCGTCGGCAAAGCAATGGACCTGGCTGGAGTGGGTGCCATCGTCCTCGGAACGCTCGTTGCGACGGCGTTCTTCCTCTCGAACGTTCGGCAGCGCACCGAGTTCAGCGCCGTATACCGCGATTACCGCCACGGCGTTGGTCGCGCGATCTTGCTCGGACTGGAGTTGCTCATCGCCGCCGACATCATCCGAACGGTTGCTGTCTCGCCGACGTTCGCGTCCGTCGGCGTCCTGGCGATCATCGTGCTCGTTCGAACGTTTCTCAGCTTCACGCTGGAACTGGAGCTCGAGGGCCGTTGGCCTTGGCAGAAGGGGACACAGACGGCCGGCGAGGAGCGAGGGCATCGCTAACGACCGAAACCTGACCCTTCAGGCGACCGGGATCACGCTCCTCGGCGTGCTTCTGAGCATCGGCGTCACGGTCGCTTTCGGCCTGAAGGCGGCATGGTGGGTCCGCTCCTTGCCGGGCTAGGCACGACCGCCGGTCTCGCATTCGCCGTCGCGATACTCGGAACGCGCACGAATGTCCTCGCCCGATTAGCCGACCGGATTACAGGACGGTCATACGCAGAGTGGGCCCCGGTAGCCGGCGGGCGCGACAACGCTCTGCCAAGACTTCGACGCACACGCACGCAAGAGCGAAGGCTGTCAGTCCAAGATCGCGCGTCGACTCTCTGGGCAGTAGCGCCGAGGGACTTTCCTAGACTTGCGCCCGTGAGCACGCGCGTCGCCCTTCTCGGCGCGACCGGGTCGATCGGGCGCCAGGCGCTCGACGTCGTGGCCGCGAACCCGGAGCTCGAGCTCGTCGCAGCCGCCTCCGGCTCGCAGCCGCTCGACGGCGTCGCGCCGCTCACGCAGGTCGGAGGCGACCTCACCGAGCTTCTCGAGCGGGCCGAGCCGGACGTCGTCCTGAACGCGGTCGTCGGCTTCGCCGGGGTTCCGGCCACGTTCTGGGCGCTGGAGCGGGGGGTCGCGCTCGCGCTCGCCAACAAGGAGAGCCTCGTCGCGGGCGGCGACCTCGCCGTGGCCGCCCGGGAGCGGGGCGGCGGGCCGCTGCTTCCCGTCGACTCCGAGCACTCCGCGGCCTTCCAGCTCCTCGACGGCCGGCCGCGGGAGACGGTTCACTCGCTCGTCCTGACCGCTTCGGGCGGCCCCTTCCGGGGCCGCGACCGCGCCGGCCTCGCGCACGTGAGCCCCGCGGAGGCGCTCGCCCACCCGACGTGGAGCATGGGGCCGAAGATCACCGTCGACTCGGCGACGCTCATGAACAAGGGGCTCGAGCTCATCGAGGCGCACTTCCTCTTCGACCTCGGCTATCCCGAGATCGAGGTCGTCGTCCACCCGACGTCGGTCGTGCACGCGCTCGTGCGCCTCCGCGACGGCGCCGCGCTCGCCCACGTCGGCTACCCCGACATGCGCGTCCCCATCTCCTACGCGCTCACGTACCCGGAGCGGGCCGCGACGCCGGTCGAGCCCCTCGACCTCGCGTCCGGCCTCATCCTCGAGTTCGGCGCCCCCGACACCGAGGCGTTCCCCTGCCTGGGCCTGGCGCGGGCGGCGGGCGAGGTAGGAGGAACGGCGCCGTGCGCCCTCAACGCGGCGAACGAGGTCGCCGTCGCCGCCTTCCTCCACCGAGGGCTCCCGTTCCTCGGCATCCCCGAGGTCGTCGAGCGCACCCTCGCGCAGGCCGACACCGGGCCGGCGCGCGACCTCGAGGAGCTCGTCGCAGTGGACGCCGAGGCGCGGCGGACCGCGTCGGCGCTCACCCGGCAACTGGTTCACTAAGGCCAGACGACCATGAACCTCGCCGTCGCCATCGGAGGCCTCGCCTTCCTGATCCTCATCCACGAGGCGGGGCACTTCCTCGTCGCCCTGGCGGTCAAGATGCGGCCGCGCCGGTTCTACGTCTTCTTCCCGCCGGCGCTCGTGAAGTGGACGCGCAACGGGATCGAGTACGGCATCGGCTCGATTCCCCTCGGCGGCTACGTGAAGATCCCCGGGATGCACAAGCCCGCGGCGGGGGATCTCGACGCCCAGCTCGAGCCGGCCCGCCAGGAGGCGCCCGAGGTCGCGGCGGCCGCCGAGCCCGTCGAGCGCGCGCTCGCGGAGGAGCGGCTCGGCGACGCCCGCGGCGCGATGCCCGCCCTCCACGCAGCCGTCGAAGGGGCGGAGCTCTCGGAGCCCGCGCGTCGCGCGGCCCTCCGCGGGATCGGCGACGTCGACGACGCCCTCTCGCCGGAGGCGTACTGGCGTGCCCCGGCCTGGAAGCGGATCTCCGTGATCGCCGCCGGGCCGGTCACGAACCTCGTCTTCGCGGTCGCAGCGCTCGCCGTCGTGTTCATGCTCGGCGTGCCGACGAGCGCGACACGCACCGTCGAGGAGGTCGCGCCCGGCTCGCCGGCAGCGGCTATGGGGCTCCGGGCGGGGGACGCGATCCTCGCCGTCGGCGGCGAGCGGAACGAGCCCGCCGAGCTGGCGGAGGCGATCCGCGAGAGCGGCGGCGAGCCGGTCACCCTGACGGTCGAGCGGGGCGGCGAGGAGCTCGAGCTCACGGGGACGCCGCGGCGCGACCCCGAGGACGACGTGTACCGGCTCGGCTTCGCGTTCGGGCTCGAGTACGAGGACTACGGCCCCCTTGCCGCCACGGGGCAGGCCTTCGAGACGACCTGGGAGGTGACGAAGGCGATCGGCACCTCGCTGGGGCGGATCGTGACCGGCTCGGGCCGCGACGAGGTCGCGAGCGTCGTCGGCATCACGACGATCTCGAGCGAGTCGCTCGAGGCCGGCTTCCGGTACTACCTCCAGGTGCTCGCGTTCATCAGCCTCTCGCTCGCGCTCCTCAACCTGTTGCCGCTGCTCCCCCTCGACGGCGGCCACATCGCGTTCTCGATCGTGGAGCGGGTGCGCGGCCGCGCGATCCCGCGGGCCGCCTACGAGCGCGTCTCGGCGATCGGCATCGCCCTCGTCCTCCTGCTCTTCTTCATCGGCCTCTCGAACGACATCGACCGCATCCGCGGCGGCTGAGCGGCGGAGACGCCGCGACGGCGCCGTTACACTTTCGCCCGATGGCGAGCGAGCGCCAGATCACGGTCGGAGGCGTGCCCGTCGGCGGCGGTGCGCCCGTCGTCGTGCAGTCGATGACCCTCACGAAGACCCACGACGTCGAGGCGACCATGGCGCAGATCGGCGCGCTCGTCTCGGCCGGCTGCGAGCTCGTCCGCGTCGCCGTCCCGAAGAACGAGGACGCCGAGGCGCTCAAGAAGCTCGTCTACCTGTCGCCGGTGCCGCTGATCGCCGACATCCACTTCAACGCCTCGCTCGCTCTGAAGGCGCTCGAGGCCGGCGTTGCCGCCGTCCGCATCAATCCGGGCAACATCGGCGGCGCCGACAAGACGGCGATGGTCGTCAAGGCCGCGAAGGCGAAGGGCACCCCCGTGCGGATCGGCGCCAATTCCGGGTCGCTGCCGAAGCACCTCGTCGAGCTGGCGCAGGAGGACACCGCGGCCGCCCTCGTCGAGGAGGCGCTCGAGCAGGTGCGCCTGCTCGAGAGCATGGACTTCTACGACTTCAAGATCTCCGTCAAGTCGAGCTCGGTGCCGACGATGATCCGCGCCTACCGCATGCTCGCCGAGCGCGTCCCGTACCCGCTCCACCTGGGCGTCACGGAGGCCGGCCCGCCGTCGACGGGTGCCATCAAGAGCGCCGTCGGCGTCGGCAGCCTCCTCATGGACGGCATCGGCGACACCATCCGCATCTCGCTCACCGCCGACCCGGTCGAGGAGGTGCGCGTCGCCTGGGAGATCCTGAAGGCGCTCGGCCTTCGCGAGCGGGGCCCGATCATGATCGCGTGCCCGTCCTGCGGGCGCGACAACGTCGGCGTCTGGAACCTCGCCGAGGCGGTCGAGGAGCGCCTGCGCGACTACCCGCAGGCCTTCGAGGTCGCCGTCATGGGCTGCGCCGTCAACGGGCCCGGCGAGGCCGGCGACGCGGATTTCGGCATCGCCGGCGGCCGCGACACGGGCTTCATCTACGCCCACGGCCGCGTGCTCAAGAAGGTGGAGTCCGACGTGCTCGTCCAGGAGCTCTTCCGCGAGATCGACGCGTGGATCGAGGGCGGCATGGTGCGGCCGAAGCGCCTCAAGCTCGCGAAGCCCGCGGCCCTGATGATGGCCGAGGCGGCCCAGCGCCCGGCCTAGCGACGAGGCCGATGCGCGCCTCCCAGCTCTTCCTCCCGACCCTGCGCGAGGACCCCGGCGACGCCGAGGCCGTCAGCCACCGCCTGCTCGTGCGGGGCGGCTTCATCCGCCAGGTGAGCGCGGGCCTCTGGACGTTCCTGCCGCTCGGGTGGCGCGTCCACCAGAAGATCGTGCAGATCGTCCGCGAGGAGATGGACGCCATCGGAGGCCAGGAGATGCTCATGCCCGTCCTCACTCCGGCGGAGCTGTGGCAGAAGACCGGGCGTTATGCGATCCCCGAGGTGTTCAAGCTCACCGACCGGGCCGGCCGGCCGCTCGTGCTGCCGTTGACGCACGAAGAGACGATCACGTTCCACGCTCGCGAGATCAGCTCCTACCGCCAGCTGCCACAGTTCCTCTACCACTTCCAGACGAAAGACCGCGACGAGCCCAGGCCGCGCGGAGGTCTCCTGCGGGTGCGCGAGTTCATCATGAAGGACGCGTACTCGTTCGACCGGGACGAGGAGGGGCTCGAGCAGAGCTTCAGGCTCCACGAGGCGGCCTACCACCGCATCTTCGAGCGCTGCGGGCTCGAGTACTACGCGGTTCAGGCCGAGAGTGGCATGATGGGCGGAAGCGAGAGCGCCGACTTCCTCGCCCCGGCCGGCTCGGGGCAGAACACGCTCGTCACGTGCGAGAACGGCGACTACGCCGCCGACCTCGAGATCGCGCGCGGGGTCCCCCGCGCGCCCGAGTTCCCCGAGCGGCTGGACGCGCCCGAGGAGGTCCAGACCCCTGGGGTGACGACGATCGAGGGGCTGGCCGAGCGGCTCGGGATCGACTCCGCGGCGACCTCGAAGGCGATGCCCGTCGTACGGAACGACGGCACGGTCGTCCTGGGGCTCGTGCGCGGCGACGACCGCCTCAACGAGAGCAAGATGGCGGGCGTGCTCCGGGGCGGCTTCCGACCGGCCACCGACGAGGAGATCCGCAAGGCGTTCGGCGCCTCGGGCGGGTCGCTCGGCCCGGTGGGCGTGTCGGTGGAGGTCGTCGCCGACGAGACGCTCCGGGAGGGCCAGTTCGTCTCGGGCGCGAACAGGGACGGGGTCCACCTCCGTGGTATCGAGGCCGGGCGCGACTACGAGCCGCGCTTCGCTGACCTGCGCGAGGCGCGCGAGGACGACGCCTGCCCGAAGTGCGGCGGCCGCCTGCGCTTTCAGACCGCGATCGAGATCGGGCACATCTTCAAGCTCGGCACGTTCTACTCGATGCCGCTCGAGGCGA
This sequence comes from Thermoleophilia bacterium, assembly GCA_025923055.1. Lineage (GTDB taxonomy): Bacteria > Actinomycetota > Thermoleophilia > Gaiellales > Gaiellaceae > JAIBJN01. The sequence continues at coordinate 2,083 of JAICGP010000096.1, read as the reverse complement.
CGTTCCTCGACGAGAGCGGCAGCGAGCGGCCGCTCGTCATGGGAAGCTACGGGATCGGACCCGGACGGATCATGGCGGCGGCGGTCGAGCAGCGCCACGACGAGCACGGCATCGCCTGGCCCCGTGCGCTCGCGCCGTACGAGGTCGAGATCGTCGCAATCGGCGCGGCCGGGCCGGAAGTGACGGCGATCGCCGAGCGGCTGGGCGAGGACCTCGAGGCCGCGGGCATCTCGGTCCTCCTCGACGACCGCGACCTCCGGCCTGGAGAGAAGTTCGCCGACGCCGATCTGCTCGGCTGCCCGCTCCGCGTCACGGTCGGGAAGAAGACGCTCGAGGACGGTCGCGCGGACGTGCTCGTGCGCCGGGGCCGGGGCGAGCAACGCGTCCCGGTCGACGCTCTCGCCGCGCACGTCCGGGAGGTCCTGTGATGGCGCGCAAGCGCCGTTTCTCCACGCAGCCCTTCGGAGAGACCGTCCAGGCGCTGATGGCCGAGCGCGGCGTCACGTACCGCGGCCTCGCCGCAAAGACGGGTCTCTCCGCTGGCTACCTCAACCACCTCGTGCACGGCAACCGGCCGGTGCCGTCCGACGACGTCATCGAGACGCTGGCCAAGGCGCTCAAGGTCGAGCCGGCCCACTTCCGCGAGTACCGGATCCGCACCATCACCGCCCGGCTCGAGGGCATGCCGGAGCTCGTCGACAGGCTCTACCGGCGGCTCGAGGGTTGACCCGACCCTCGACCTGCGCTCGAGGGTTTACGTCAGGAGCAGGAGGACGACGAGGCCCGCGGCGAGGAGGGCCAGCGCGAGGGAGCTGAGGAGCGGCCGGCGGAGGGAGGGTCGCGACGGCACGAACGGCCTCAGCGGCGGTCGGGCCGCTCGGACGAGAACCACTCGACCACGGCGACGAGTGTCCAGGCGAGCGCCATCGCGACGGCGATCGCGGGCACGGGGAGCTCGGCCTGCCAGACGATTACGGCGACGGCGACGATGAACGCCGCCTCGACGACGAAGCGCTTCGTGCGGCCGAACCGCCCCCGACGCGGTGCCGCCGCGGGCGCGGCCGTCCGTGGCGCAGCCTGGCCCGGACCCGGTGCGGCGCCGGCCGGCGGCATCGGGTGCGGCGCAGCCGCCGGCGCCGTGTGCTGGGCGGGCGCCGCCTGCCGCGGCAGCCAGATCTCCCGCTTCGAGAGCTCCTCGACCTGCTGGGAGAGCTCGCTGACGCGCCGCCCCAGGTCGCCCACCGCCGGCGCGGCCTGCGGCTCCTGTGCGTGCGGGCGCCCCTCGAGCTCTGCCAGGCGGACCCGCAGCTCGGCGAGCTCGTTCGTGAGCCGCAGGCTCTCCGCCTGGACGGTGAGCGCGCGGTACTGGGCGATCTCCTGCGACTGGCGCTCGAAGCGGTCGAGCACCTCCCGGAAGAGGGTCGTCAGCATGTCCTCGGGACGCTCGATCTCGGCGAGCTCCCCGCCCGCTCCGGGGCGGGGGAGGGGCGGGGACGCGGGGGCGCTGCGCGGGGACCTTCCGTCGCCCTCGTCGAGCAGCCCGCCCCGCACGAGCTCGGAGCGGGGAATGCGCCGGCGGCCGTTCCGGACGACCGAGCGGAGCGAGCCGCGCTCCACGCGCCGAGCGATCGCCTTCCGGCTCACGCCGGTCAGCTCCGCCGCCTCTGTGATGGTGTAGGTGCGCACCCGTCCCTGGAAAGCCCGTGCCGGACGGTGGATTGTGCCGGATGCGCGGGGAACCGGCAAGGATCGACCGTCCCCGGGGGCGCCCCGGCGGGGTCGGCCGGAGGGGGAAACGGGGTCGAAACGGGTACCCCGCCGCCGTCCGCGCCCCCGAAAGCGACCCGTCGTTCCCCTTCGCAGCGGTCCCTGACGGAGAGCGCCGGCCGGCGCTAGGATGGTGAGGTCGCGGGGCGTGGCGCAGCCTGGTTAGCGCGCTAGTCTGGGGGACTAGAGGTCCCCGGTTCAAATCCGGGCGCCCCGACTGGACGAAGGCCCCGCTCCGGCGGGGTTTTCACGTTCGGCAGCTAGATCGCCTCCTCTGCCGCCGAGTCCCGCTTTGAGTCCGGTTGCAGCACGGGCG
>JAICGP010000095.1 GCA_025923055.1 Thermoleophilia bacterium | reverse complement strand
GTCGCCGAGCGCCGCCGGCCCAACGTCGTGATCATGGACGTGCGCATGCCCGGGATGGACGGGCTCGAGGCGACGAAGATCCTCGCCGAGCGCCTGCCGGGGACGGCCGTCCTCATCTTCACGGCGTACGGCGAGCGCAGCCTCCTCGGCCGCGGCCTCGAGGCCGGCGCGAAGGGCTACATCCTCAAGGAGGCGCCGCACCAGACGCTCCTGCGCGCCATCGAGAAGGTGGCGAGCGGCGAGGGGTACGTCGATCCGGCCCTCATGCCGGCGCTCCTCACCCGTGAGCGCGAGGAGATGCTGACCGTCCGCGAGCGTGAGATCCTGCAGCTGCTCGCCGACGGGATGTCGAACGCGGACGTCGCGGGACGGCTGTTCATCAGCCAGGAGACGGTGAAGAGCCATGTCCGGCACATCCTCGCCAAGCTCGAGGCGGACACCAGGACCCATGCCGTCGCCATCGCGCTGCGCGAATCGATCATCGACTAGGCCTAGCCCTTCCGTCCCGAGGTGACGGTGGGCGGGCGGCTCGTCGAGAACGCGCGCGGCATCCTCGTCGGCTGCACCGTCGGCTCGGCGGTCGTCGGCGCCCTCGGCCTCGCGCTCGGCGAGCACGCCGTTGCGGCGGGAGGTCTCGTCGCGTCGACGGCCTTCTTCGGCGCCTTCGCGCTCTACCTCATCGTCACGGAGCGCCGCCGACACGAGTTCGCCGAGGACGAGCTCCAGGCCCAGGCGACCTTCCTCGAGTCGCTCGTGGACTCGATCGGCGAAGTCTCGTCGACCCTCGACGCGGCCGCGATCCTCGACCGCACCTGCGCGCAGGCGCGCCGCCTCTTCGACGCCCCGAGCGTGCGCATCCTCCCGCCCGGCGGCGACGGGGCGGGCGCCCCGCCTCCCGGGGAGCGCCTGGTCGTGCCGCTGGCGGTGCGCGGTGAGCGCCTCGGCGACCTCGAGCTCACGCGCCCGGAGCCGTTTCACCGCTGGGACCACGTCCGGGCCACTGTGCTCGCCGACTTCGCCGCCCGCGCGGTCGAGAACGCGCGCCTCCTCGAGGAGGCGCGCGACCGCGAGGCCGAGCGCGAGCGGCTGACCGAGCGCCTCATCACCGCCGAGCAGGAGGAGCGCCGCCGGCTCTCGCTCTTCCTCCACGACGGGCCGCTCCAGTCCATGTCCGGCATCGCGCTCATGCACGACGCGGCGCTCGCGGCGCTGCAGGACGGCCGGCTCGACGACGCGGAGAAGGTGATCGAGAGCTCTCTCGAGAAGGAGCGGGACACGATCCGCGTCCTCCGCGACCTCTCGTTCGCCATCGAGCCGCTCGTGCTGCGCGACCAGGGATTCCACGCCGCGGTGCGCGCGCTGGGCGACCAGATCGAGGAGACGCACCGGATCACCGTCCTCACGGACGTGGAGGCGGGCGAGCGGCTCGGCGAGAAGAGCCAGGTGGCCCTCTACCAGATCATCCGCGAGTCGCTCAACCAGGCGGTGCGGCGCCGGCCCGGGAAGATCGAGGTCGGCGTCCGCCGGCGCGACGACGGCGGCGTCGAGACCGAGATCGCCGACGACGGGGTCGAGGAGCGGCGCCGGGCCTCCATCGAGGCGATCGACGAGCGCGTCAAGATCCTCAACGGCCGGCTCTCGGTGGACGCCGGCGAGGGAGGCGGCACGCTGGTGCGCGTGGTCGTGCCGCCCTACGTGGCGGCCGCGCGGGGCACCATCACCTAGCGGGACACTAGACTCGCTCCCGTAATGGCCGACGGGAAGCACCTGCTCTTCGTCTCGAGGCCGTCCGGCTACGAGCTCCTCGAACGCGACGGCGACCCGCCCGAGCCCGGCACCGAGGTGGACGCCGACGACGGGCGACGCTACACCGTGATCAAGCTCGCCCCCTCGCCGCTCCCGCAGGACGAGCGCACCTGCGCATACCTTCAGCTCGTCTAGGAGGGCTGGCCGGCGGCGTCGTCCGCTGCGGCGCGGCCGAGGACGAGGGCCGACGCGAGCGCGCTCGCCCAGCCGCCCGTCGAGATCCCGCCGGCGTCGGCGCCGACGACCCAGAGGCCGTCCGCCGCGCGACCGCGCGCGTCGACCCGGACGCCGCCGAGCGTCGTCGTGATGCCCGCGACGACCTCGACCCTGGTGACGCCGCCGCCGCGCTCGACCGGGGCGCCGGCCGCCTCGGCGGCCGCGATCGCCGCGCCGACGGTGCGCTCGCGCACCGTCTCGGAGAGCGCCTCGTTCGGGACGAGGTACCACGCGCGCGCGCCCGGCTGGCGGGCCGTCCACTGGACGACGTCCACCTCGGACCACGTGGTCGGCCGGTAGCGCCCGCCGGCGGCGTTCTCGACCACCGCGTGCCTGGCCCACACCTGGGCCAGCGGAACGAAGTCGGCTGCTTCGATGCGCGGCGCCGCGGCGAGGTTGCGCCCGTAGAACTCGTCCAGCCCGGCCGAGAGCCGCGCCCCGCGCGCCTGTGCGAGCCGGAGGCCGTCGCCCGCGCTCCACGGGTTCGCACGCAGGACGAGCGAGTCGGCCTCGGGAGTGACGTGGCGCCGGACGAGCTCGCGGTCGCCCTGGAAGCCTCCGGTCGCGAGGATCACGGCGGCGCCGTCGGGGATCTCGCGCACGGCGCTCGAGAGGCGGACGTCGCCCGCGCGGGCGGCGAGCGTCTCGGTCAGCCCGCGCGGCTCGAAGCGGACGCCCGTCGTGAGCGGGTTGCCGGTGTCGCGCGCGACGATGGGGGCGCCGAGGGACTCGAGCCAGGCCAGCGCGTCATCGAGCCCCTCCCAGACGGCGCGCTGGAGACCGGGGTCGCCTCCGGGGCACTCGGCGCGGAAGCGGTCGAAGTCGCGGTAGCGCCAGATCACGCCGCTCGAGAGGAGCATCGAACCGCCCGGCCGGTCGCCCTTCTCGTGCACGACGACGTCGGCTCCGAGCTCGCGCGCGCGCGCCGCGGCGACGAGGCCGCCCATCCCCGCGCCGGCCACGACGAGCCGCTCAGCCATGCCGCACCCCCGCCTTGTGTTTCACGAGCACGAGGCTCCCAAAGTGCCTCTTGCCCTGCTCTGCCCGGGAGGAAGGGATCGAGGACTTTGTGCGCGTGGAACACAAGGCGCTCGTGGGGCTCGCCTCGTCGCGGCCGTTCGGGCGGGGACGAGCCGACGCTACGTGAGCGAGAACGTCGGCTTGTGCTCGACGTACTCGAGCTTGATCCGGTCGGGGCCCCAGACGAAGACGGCGTACGTGTTGGCGCCGTCCACGACGTCGGCGATCTCGAGGCCGCGGCGCTCGGCCTCGCGGATGTGCTCGTCGGCCGACTCGACCCGCAGGCCCAGGTGGTTGAGGAGCGGCGTCTCGCTCTCGCTCGTGTCGCCCTGCTCGATGAGGACGAGCGAGTCGCCGGCGCGGATCGTCCCGTCTTCGACGGCGAAGCCGAGCGTGGCGAGCTCCTCGAACGCAGCCTTCGGGTCGGGGACGTGGAAGGCGACGTGGTGGAGGTCGTAGGCGACCCCGTCCTCCACCTCGACGAGCGCGAGCCGCAGCCCCTCCGGCGCGTCGACGACCGCCTCACCGTCGGCGCGCTCCACCGGCGTCCCCGGCGGCAGCGCCGCCAACGCCTCCTCCAGGTCGAAGACCCGCAGCCCGATGCGCTCGAGGACCCCGGGATCGCGCGCTCCCTCCGCCGCGAAGAGCGTCAGCTTCCCGCGGCGGGCGTCCGAGCCCACGAGCGTGAACGCGTCGGTGCGGTCGATGACGTGCATGCCGACGTGGCCGGTGAGGAAGTCCGCGAGCCTGTCGGGGTCGGCGACCCAGAGCGCCACGTGGTCGAGCGTCTCGATCTTCATGGCGGCAGCGTACCGACAGCCGTCGAGCGGGCGGCGCGGGCGGCGTAGAATCGGCCCCTTCCCGATTCGCAGGAGGCCCGCGCAGATGCTCACGTTCGGCGTCACCGTTCTTCCCGACCCGCCCCACTCGCGCTTCCTCGAGCTCATGCGGCTCGCCGAGGAGAACGGCTTCGAGTACGGCTGGACGTACGACTCGCACATCCTCTGGCACGACGCGTACCCGCTCCTGACGCTCCTCGCCGTCAACACACAGAGGATGAAGTTCGGGCACTGCGTCACGAACCCGGGCACGCGCGAGCCGACGGTCACCGCGAGCTCCTACGCGACCCTGCACGCGATCTCCGGCGGGCGCGCCGTCATGGGCATCGGCCGCGGCGACTCCGCCCGGCGCGTGATCGGCTACAAGCCCGTGAAGATGGCGGAGTTCGAGGCCTCCTGCCGGATGATCAAGGATCTCATGAACGGGCGGCCGGTCGAGTGGAACGGCAAGGAGCTCGAGCTGACGTGGGCGAAGGACCGCGAGCGCATCCCGATGTACGTCGCCGCGTACGGGCCGCGTGCGCTCGGCGTCGCCGGCCGGGTGGCCGACGGCGTCATCATCCAGCTCGCCGACCCGGTGATCATCCAGTGGATCATGGAGCAGGCGAGGGCCGCGGCTGTGGAGGCGGGTCGGGATCCAGACGAGCTCGAGTGCCTCGTCTGCGCGCCGAGCATCGTCACGGACGACATGCAGGAGGCCCGCAACGCCGTCCGCTGGTTCCCCGCCATGGTCTCGAACCACGTCATGGACCTGATCGAGCGCTACGGCGAGGACTCGGAGATCCCCAAGGAGCTGACCGAGTACGTGAAGGCGCGCAAGTTCTACGACTACAAGGACCACAGCCGCGAGGGCGCCGCCCACGGCGAGTTCGTCACCGACGAGATCTGCGACCGCTTCAGCGTGATCGGGAGCGTCGACGCCGTCCGCGAGAAGCTGGCCGAGCTCGAGTCGGTCGGCGTCGACCACTTCAACATCTACCTCATGACTCACGGCCAGGAGGAGATCCTGCGCACCTACGGCGAGGAGATCATCCCCGGCCTGCGGGCGGCCGTCTGATGACCGTCCCGTACGAGCACCTCTTCGACGTCGAGGACGCCAACCGCCGGCTGAAGGAGGACGAGGGCGGCTACGAGGTCGTCCACTCCTCTCCGGGGCTCGAGATCGGCGTCTACGTGCTCGTCGCGCCCGAGCCGGACCGCCAGCAGCCCCACGAGGACGACGAGGTCTACGTCGTCATCGAGGGGCGGGGGACGCTGGAGGTCGAGGGCCGGGAGGCGGAGCTCGAGGAGGGTCAGGCGATCTTCGTCGCGGCCGGGGCGGAGCACCGCTTCACCGGCTACGAGTCACTCAGCCTCCTCGTCGTCTTCGCCCGGCGCGAGGCCGCGTAGCTACGACCGCGCCGGCTCGAACCGCTCCTCGTGATCCTCCGCGACCACGAGGACGGGGCACGGAGCCGTCCGCACGAGCGTCTGCGAGACGCTGCCGAGCAGCAGGCCGCCGAGCGTGCCGCGGCCGCGCGACCCGCTGACGACGAGGTCGAAGCCCTCCTCCCCCGCGACCCGGACGATCTCTTCCGCCGGATCGCCGTGCTCGATCCGCATCTCCGAGGCGATTCCCCGCTCCCGGAGCCGGGCATGCGCCCTGGCGACGTCCTCGTGGGCGTGCGGCCGCAGACCGACGTGGCCGCCCGCCTTCGACGCGCGGGCGTCGGGCGGGACGACGCTCAGGACGGTGACCTCGGCGTCGTGTCCGTCCGCCAGGTCGGCGGCGCTGTCGACCGCGTGGTCGCTGTGGGAACGGCCGTCGTAGGCAACGAGGATCTTCATGTCTGCTCCTTTCGACGTTCCGCAGCCTCGCGCACGGCGGACGTCCCGCCATCCGTGGGCGCCTGCACTCCGGCTGCGGACTTGCCGCAGGCTATCCCTACGAGGGGAGCGACTCCAGCGCGAGGCGGACGGCCCGCTCGAGAGGCTCCGGGACCTCGACGCCCGGCGTGGAGAAGTGGTTCCACGCGCGCTCGGGCTTGTTCGACTGGCCGCGCAGGCCGGCAACCGCCTCGAAGTCGGGCTCCAGGACGACCGCGCGCTCCGAGCCGGCGACCTCGGCGATCAGCGTGTTCAGCGCGACCTCCGCGGGGATCGGCTCCTTGCCCGGCTCGGCGTCGCGGTCGTGGACGGCGACGAACGGGATCCCGCACGCCTGGCAGATGCGCGCGAAGACCGGGATGTTCGACTTGCCGCCGCACTCGACGACGGAGACGCCCTCGCGGTCGGCATCGTGGCCGAGGGCCGCGAAGACGGACGGAAGCACGAGCTTCTCGGTTCGCCCCTCGACGAGGATCGCGGAGCGCGCCAGGAAGAGCTCGCTCCGCTCGGCGTCGAACTCGCTCACCACCCGGAAGGCCTCGTCGGACTCGAGCGGCTCCGGTCTCACCACGCGGGTCGCGCCGCCGGGGTCGCGCTCCACGAGGGCGAGCTCCTCGAGGCGGGCGACGTTGAGGAGGGCCGGCGCGTGCGTCGAGTAGAGAACCTGGTTGCCCGCGGCCGCGAACGCGCGGAGCCGGCGGTAGAGGTAGCGCTGGGTCTGCGGCCGCAGGAAGAGCTCCGGCTCTTCGACGAGGAGGACGACGCCCTCGACGTCCGCCGCGCAGCAGGCCTCCACGGCGGTCACGAGCGCGCCCGCGGAGGCGGCGTCGGAACCGTCCCGCTCGGCGCCGGCGAGGGCCTCCCGGAAGAGCTCGAGCGCGCGTGCGGCGGCCCCGTCGGGCTCGCCGACTTCGATCAGCGACCCGCCGCGCTCGCCGGCCGGTAGGAAGACCACGGGCGGCGATCCCTCGCGCTCGGCCTGGACCTCCGGCGGCCGGGCGTCGAGCACGAGGCGGCGCCCGTCCTCCAGGCTCGCCTCCACGACGATCGCCGTTCCCCCGTCACGGCGGACGTCTGCCGGGCGGGGCGGCGCTCCCGGATCGAGCAGCGCGCGCACCGCCCGCAGGACGTTCGACTTCCCGGAGCGGGCCTCGCCGACGAGCGCCGTCATCGGCCCCGGCTCGATCGTGACGTCGGCCGCCGAGCGGAAGCCCCGGATCCGGACCTCGGCCAGGAGCGGCATGCGACCCGGCTAGCGGCGCGCCGCGGGGCGGCGGCGGCTCACGGGACGGGCCGGCCGGCCCGCGGGTCGGGCAGCGGCGTGAGGATGCCTTCCAGGCGCTCGCGCAGCGGCTCGTAGGCGGGCGGCAGCGACAGCGCCTCGCCGAGCGTCTCCAGCGGCTCGTCGGCAGTGAAGCCCGGGCCGAGGGTGGCGATCTCGAAGAGCACGCCGCTCGGCTCGCGGAAATAGACGGAGCGGAAGTAGAAGCGGTCGATCACGGGCGTCGGCCGCATCCCCGCCGCGGCGACGCGCTGGCGCCAGGCCTCGTGCTCCTCCAGCGGCGAGGCCCACGCCACGTGGTGCACCGTTCCCGCCCCGCCGAGGCCGCGCCGCGGCGGCGCCTCGTCGTAGACATAGAAGGAGCCGCGCTCGTCTCCCCGCACCTCCCAGTCGCGCGCTCCTCGGGACGAGAAGCCGAGCGTCTCCTCGAGGAAGGAGCGACTCGCGTCGGGGTGGGCCGAGTAGGCGCGGACGCCGTCGAAGCCCTGGAGCGCGAGCTCCCCCGGGATCTCGGGATGCCGGGCGACGAGCGGCTCGTCGTTCGTCTCCACGGCGGCGATCTCGAGTCCCATCCCCTCGGGATCGGCGAAGCGCAGGCGGTCGCCGTCCCGCTCGGGCTCGAGGCCCTCGGCGGCGAGCCTGTCGGCCCAGAAGCCCAGCGCCTCCTCGCTCCCGACGCGCCAGACGACCGTGTGGACCATCCCGGCCCCCGGCCGGCCGCGCTCGAGGCCCGGATACTCGAAGAAAGTGAGGTCGGAGCCGGCGTTCCCCTCCTCGTCCGCGTAGAAGAGGTGGTAGACGGTCGGGTCGTCCTGGTTGACCGTCTTCTTGACGAGCCGGAGGCCGAGCACGCGCGTGTAGAAGTCCACGTTCCCCGGCGCGTCCGCGGTGATGGCGGTGACGTGGTGGATTCCTTCGAGCTTCATCGTCGGCTCCGATCAGTATTCCCTACCTCGCCGTAGCGGAAGCAGGAGAGGACGTGGTCGTTCACGAGCCCGGCCGCCTGCATGAACGCGTAGCAGACGGTCGGGCCGACGAAGCGGAACCCGCGTCGCTTGAGCTCCTTGCTGAGCGCGCGGGACTCGGCCGTCTCGGCGGGGATGTCGGCGATCGTCCTCCACCCGTTCACGAGCGGCTCGCCGTCGACGGCGTCCCACATGAGCGCGGCGAGGCTGCCAAGCTCGGCCTGGACCTCGAGGACGCGGCGTGCGTTCTCGACCGCCGACTCGACCTTCAGCCGGTTGCGCACGATGGCCGGATCGGCGAGGAGCTCCTCGACCCGCCGCTCGTCGAAGCGGGCGACCTCTTCGGGGTCGAAGCCGGCGAAGAGCCGGCGGTAGCCCTCGCGCTTGCGGAGGATCGTGGCCCACGAGAGACCGGCCTGGGCTCCCTCGAGCACGAGCAGCTCGAAGAGCCGCCGGTCGTCGCGGACCGGCACCCCCCACTCCTCGTCGTGGTAGGCCACGTAGAGCGGGTCGCCGGCGGGAACCCAGTCGCAGCGCACGGGCACGACGGGAGGCTACCGGCGCCGCCCTCGGGCGACCAAGCGCTCGTTCGGGGCGCCCCTGGACGGACCCGGTCAGGCGACGGCGACGAAGTCGACGCCGTCGCGGCGGCCCTGGGCGGCGACGGCCGCGCGGATCTCTGCGCGAGCGGCTTCCCCGGCGACGGCGCCGAGAGCCAGGGAGCTCCCGAAGCGCGGCGCCTCCTCCTGGGGGACTACGGGCGCGCCGTGAATGACGCGCCCGAGCTTGCGCGGGTCGACGTCCACGAAGGCCGCCACCGGGACGCCCGTCCGCGCGAGCTCGCGCGCGAACGACTTGCCGACGGGCCCCGCGCCCCACACGACCACGCTCGCGAAGCGGCGCAGCAGCGTCTCGCGCAGGTGGTGAACCTTGCAGCGGACGAAGGCTTCGACCGCGTACGCGGGATCCGTTCGCGAGCGTCTCGCCGGGTGCTCCCGCCAGCGCAGGACGACCGGCTCGACGTTCCGGAAGCGGGCACCCGCCGCCCACAGACGGAGGACGAGGTCGTAGTCCTCCGGCCAGCCCGCGTCGCGGTAGCCGCCGACCGCCGCGATCGCCTCCCCCCGCGCGACGAGGGTCGGGTGGGGAAGCGGGCACTCGACGAAGACGTCTCGTGCTGCGGCCTCGGGCGTCACGAGGCCGTTCAGCCAGCGCTCGTAGCGCCGCGCGCCGCCGCGGACCTGCTCGCGCGGGAAGTACTCGACCCGGCCGCCGCACGCCGCGAGGTCGCCCGCGGCGAGGGCGTCGGCCTGCGCCTCGAGGCGACCGGGGAGCGCCACGTCGTCGGCGTCCATGCGGGCGAGGAGGCGGCCGCGTGCCTCGGCCCGGGCACGCTCCAGCGCAACCACGATCCCGGCCGGCCGCTGCCTCAGCACCCGGAAGCGGTCGTCGGCGCGCGCATGGGCCTCCGCGATCTCGGCCGACTCGTCCGCCGAGCCGTCGTCGACGACGAGCCCCTCGAAGTCGCCGAGCGTCTGGGCCGAGAGCGAGGCGAGCGCCTCCACGAGGTGCGCGGCCCCGTCCCTGACCGGCAGGAGGACCGAGACGAGGGGCGTGCCCACCTCAGCCGAACCCGGGCTCGTCCCCGACGGCCGCCGCCGCGGCGGCGGCGACGACGACGAGGAGGCGGCGCCGGGTCACGGTCTAGGGGCGGGCGGCGGGATGGACGGCATGGTAGATGTCGGCGCTGCGCCGACCGCCCCGCCAGCCGTGCGGGCGGGGCGCGGGCCCACCACAAACCCGCGCCCCCTATGCCCGCGCGGAATCGGGCCTAACTGAGCACCTCGCAGAACGCGGGCAGCGCGTCGGCGAGCGTTCCGTCGTCGGCTGCCTCGCGGGCGGGATGCGGGCCCGCGGCGAAGACGAGGTCGAAGCGGCCGCCGCCCAGCGGGAGCAGGACGACGCGGCCGACGTCCCGCAGGTCGTTCCCGACCCGCGCCTGGAGCCCGACCGCGACGATCCGCTCGACGAAGCGGCCGTCCTCGGTGAAGTACGTCGTCTGAATCAGGGAGTCGGGCCCCTCGCGGAGCGTGAGCCCGGTGACCGTGTTCTCGATCGTGTTGTCCTCCTTGATGTGCACGACCTGCCTGGTGCGCACGCCTTCCGAGTCGAAGTACGTGTAGACGTCGGCGGTGATGTTGATCCGCCAGATGACGCCGAAGTCCCCGCAGGCATCCGCGTCCTGCACGACGTTCATGACCTGCACGTC